>JAJXXG010000061.1 GCA_021781255.1 Acidobacteriota bacterium | reverse complement strand
GTCCGCGACGGTGACCTGGCCGGCGTGCAGCGAGAAGCCCATGCCGACTCCGCCGCCGTGATGGAAGCTGACCCAGGTGGCGCCGGATGCGGTGTTGAGCAGAGCGTTGAGGATGGGCCAGTCGGCCACGGCATCAGAGCCGTCGAGCATCTTTTCGGTTTCGCGATAGGGGCTGGCGACGGAGCCGGTGTCGAGATGGTCGCGGCCGATGGCGACGGGCGCGGAGAGCTCACCTTTGCGGACGAGATGGTTCATGGCCTCGCCCATGCGGGCACGCTCGCCGTAGCCGAGCCAGCAGATGCGCGCGGGAAGTCCCTGGAAGGCGAAACGGCCGCGGGCGAGACGCAGCCAGCGGGTGAGGATTTCGTTCTCCGGAAAGAGCTCGAGTGCGAGGCGGTCGGTGCGGTCGATGTCGCGGGGATCGCCGGAGAGCGCGACCCAGCGGAAGGGCCCGGAGCCGGTGCAGAAGAGCGGGCGAATGTACTCCGGTACGAAGCCTGGGATGAGGAAGGCGTCGGAGCAACCGGCGTCGAAGGCGTAGCGGCGGATGTTGTTGCCGTAGTCGAAGGCGATGGCGCCGGCGCGTTGCAGGGCGAGCATGGCGTTGACGTGGACGACCATGGACTGCGTGGAGCAGAGCACGTACTCCTCGGGATCGCGGCGGCGAAGCTCCGCAGCCTGATCGAGGCTGAAGCCACGGGGGACGTATCCGTTGAGGGGATCGTGGGCGCTGGTCTGATCGGTGATGACATCGACGTGAACGCCGCGGCGGACTATCTCCGGCAGCACGTCCGCGCAGTTGCCGACGAGGCCGACGGAGAGCGCGCGGCCCTCGCGGCGGGCGGACTCGCAGAGGGAGAGCGCCTTGTCGAGGTCATCGGCGATGAGGTCGCAGTAGCGCGTGTCCACGCGGCGCTGGATGCGGCTGCGATCCACGTCGATGGCAAGGACGACACCGTCATTCAAGGTGACGGCGAGCGGCTGCGCGCCGCCCATGCCACCGACGCCGCCGGTGACGACGAGACGGCCCTTGAGCGAGCCGCCGAAGTGGCGCTCGGCAAGCGCGGCGAAGGTCTGGAAGGTTCCCTGGAGGATGCCCTGCGTGCCGATGTAGATCCAGCTGCCTGCGGTCATCTGGCCGTACATCATGAGGCCTTTGCGATCGAGCTCGTGGAAGTGCTCCCATGTGGCCCATTTGCCGACGAGGTTGGAGTTGGCGAGGATGACGCGCGGGGCCATGTCGTGGGTGGGAAAGACGGCGACGGGCTTGCCGGACTGGATGAGCAGCGTCTCCTCGTCGCCGAGCTGTTCGAGCTCGTGGACGATGGCGTGGTAGCACTCCCAGTTGCGCGCGGCGCGGCCGATGCCGCCGTAGACGACGAGGTCCTCAGGACGCTCGGCGACTTCGGGATCGAGGTTGTTCATGAGGCAGCGGAGAGCCGCTTCCTGCTGCCAGCCCCGGCAGCGGAGCTGGGTGCCGCGCGGCGCGTGAATGATGGATGAGGCCGAAGTGGTCATTGTTCCTCCGAATGACTGAAGCGCTGTTGCACGGCGCGATAACTGGAACGGATCTCCTGGGCAAGCGGATGATGGCCATCCTGCAGGACGAGGCGGCCGGCGACGGCGACATCGCGAATGGCCGTGCGATTGAGCGCGAAGACGGCCTGCGCGGCAAGGGACTCCTTGTCTGTGCCGAGAACGGAGAGATCGTCGAGATCGAAGGTGAAGAAGTCCGCCGGCTCACCGGGCGAGAGGTTGCCGCCTTTGACGCCGAGAGACTGATACCCGGAGCCGGTGGCGAAACGGAGGAGGCGCATGGCGATCTCCTCCTGCGCGATGCCGTCAAGGAAGCCTCGGCGGCGATATTGCAGGCGGAGATGGTACTCAAGCTGGCGGGCGTCTTCGAGGATGTCGATCTGCGCCTGACTGTCACTGCCGAAGGCGATGGGGATGCCGAGGCGCGCGGCGGCGTCGGCGGGAAAGATGCCGTCGCCGAGGTTGCGCTCAGTGGTGGGGCAGGAGCAGATGGTGCTGCCGGCGGCGGCCACTTTATCGAGCTCGGGTGCGGTGAGATGAATTGCGTGGACGAGCGTGGTTTGCGGCATGAGGACGCCGTGCTCGGCGATGAGCGCGACGGGCGTCTGGGCGTGCTCGGCGAAGCAGGCGTCGTTTTCCGCAGGCTGCTCGGAGACGTGCATGTGGAGCGGGATTTGCCAGGCGTGCGCGAAGGAGGCGATGCGGGTAAGCTCCGCGAGCGGCACGGCTCGGATGCTATGGGGCGCGGCACCGACGTGGACGAGCGGATCGGCCGCGGTGTGATCGATGAGCGCGGCGAGGTTGTGCAGGTAGGTGTCGGCGGTCTCGTAGAACCGGCGCTGGCCGGGGTGCGGCTGCTGGCGATAGCCGGCGCGGAAGTAGGCGGTGCGGAGCAGGCAGATGCGCATGCCGACGGACTGCGCGGCGCGAATGACCTGGAGGGCCATCTCATTGGGGTCGGCGTAGGGCTGGCCTTCGGGGTCGTTGTGGAGGTAGTGGAACTCGCCGACGACGGTGATGCCGGAGAGGAGCATCTCCAAAAACGCGGCGCGGGCCACATCGTAGAGGTCCGGCGGCGCGAGGAGAGCGGCGGCGCGATACATTTGCTCGCGCCAGGCCCAGAAGGTGTCTCCGCCGACGGCGCGGCCCTCAGCACGGGCGCGGAAGAGGCGCTGGAAGGCGTGTGAGTGCGCGTTGGCAAGGCCGGGCAGAAGGGCCTTGCCGGGCAGACGCACCACCTCCGTGGTGGGAGGGATGGCGGTGGACTCAGCGTAACCGAGGACGTTGCCGTCATCGCAGACGAGCAGGCCGGTGGCCTGGTGCGCACGTCCGTCGGCAAAGAGAAGGTCAGGCAAAAAAAGCTGCGGCATGGTCGTTCTCCCGCGACTACTGAGGATAGTAGCGCTGTATTGGACGCACTGAAAGGCGGAAACGCAGGAGAATTACGGATTGGATAGTGGAATCCACGGCAGATGCGTTGAACCAATTTGTTTCAGAGAGCGTACTGAGGAGAGCGCCGGGCGGCGCTGCGTGGAAGGCGACGGATTTTTGCCTGTTCCAAGAGGGGCAGCCCAGCGATTATTCTTTCGAGTACAAACAATCCGCTCCCATGAGGTGCAGATGCAAAGGACAGGGCGTTTCCTGTTTGCAGTACTTGTTGTTTTGTTTTCAGCCGCAACATCACAAGCGACAACCACCGCCGAGGCTCAGCAGAAGGCGAGCTTCGTCCGGCTGGACCGGGTTACCGCTTCCCGGGCACTGACACATGGAATTGAGATCCGCTCCGGCGCGGCGGTGATGCAGATAACAGCGCTGCGCGTGGATGTGCTTCGCGTGCGGGTGGGACCGGCGGGGCAACTGCCGGAGGATGCGTCCTGGGCCGCACTGGCCGCCGCGCGCGCGTCAAGCGCTGCGGTTACGCCGGAGTCGAACGGCACGTCAGTGGGCTTCAAGACAGGCAAGCTGCACGTGGCGGTGCAGAAGGATCCGCTGGCGCTGACGGTGACCGACATGGAGGGCCACGTGATTGCGGCCCAGATGCCGCAGCGGCCTATCGAGTTCAACGGCGCGTCGTTTCGGGTGTACATGCAATCGCCGGCGGACGAGCACTACTTTGGGCTGGGCGACAAGTCGGGACCGCTGGATCGCCGCAACGAGGCCTTTACGGACTGGAACACGGATGCGTTTGGATGGCAGGAGTCTACGGACCCAATCTACAAGTCGATTCCCTACTTCCTGACCTTTCGCAGAGGCGTGTCGGCGGGGATCTTTCTGGACAACACGTGGCGGGCCAGCTTTGAGTTCAACAAGGAGTATCGCGACGGCTACTCGTTCGGCTCCGAGGGCGGACCGCTGGATGTGTACATCCTGTACGGGCCGGAGCCGAAGGACGTGGTGGAGAAGTGGGCGTGGCTGACGGGCAAGACGCCGATGCCGCCGATGTGGGCGCTGGGCTTTCAGCAGTCGCGCTACAGCTACTACCCCGAGGCGGAGGTGCGACGGATTGCGACGCGGCTGCGGAATGAACGGATTCCGGCGGACGTGATCTGGCTGGACATCGATTACCAGTTGAAGAATCGTCCGTTTACGGTTGATCCGGAACGCTTTCCACACTTTGACCAGATGATCCAGGACCTGAAGGCGGAGCATCTGCGGGCGGTGGTGATTACGGACCTGCACATTGCCGACCTGCCGAACGCGGGCTACAAGCCGTATGACGAAGGCGTGGCCGGCGACCGGTTTGTGAAGAATCCGGATGGCTCAACCTATGTGGGCGTGGTGTGGCCGGGCAAGGCTGTGTTTCCGGACTTTACGCAGAAGGCCGCGCGGGAGTGGTGGGGCACGCTGTATGCGGATTTTGTGAGCAAGGGCGTGGCGGGCTTCTGGAATGACATGAACGAGCCGGCGATCTTCGAGGTGGCTTCCAAGACGATGCCGGACGACGTGCAGCACCGCATCGACGAGCCGGGCTTTCAGCCGCGCGTGGCGAGCCACCTGGAGATTCACAACGTCTTCGGCATGGAGAACAGCCGGGGCACGTTTGAGGGCCTGCTGAAGCTGCAGCCGAATGTGCGGCCGTTTGTGATGACGCGCGCGAGCTATGCGGGCGGGCATCGCTATGCGGCGACGTGGAGCGGGGACAACTCCAGCACATGGAACCACCTGCGGCAGACGGTGCCGCAGCTGCTGAACCTGGGGCTGAGCGGCTTTGCGATGAGCGGGGCGGATGTGGGCGGATTTGCGGGCTCTCCGCAGCCGGAGCTGCTGACGCGCTGGCTGGAGGTGGCGGCGTTCCAGCCGATTGACCGCGACCACACCGCGATCGGCACGAATCCGCAGGAGCCGTGGGAGAACGGAACGCCGGAGGACCTGAACCTGCGCCGCCGGTACATTGAAGAACGCTACCGGCTGCTGCCGTATCTGTACACGACGACCGAGGAGATGAGCCGGACGGGGCTGCCGATGATGCGGCCGCTATTCCTGGAGTTTCCGAAGGGGGCGGTGGATGGCCAGCCGCTGGACCTGAACGATCCCGGATCCTTTGTGCTGGGCGCGGACCTGCTGATTGCGCAGAGCCCGTATCCGGATGAGATGGACGACTACTCCGTGGCGCTGCCGCTGGGCGGATGGTATGACTACTGGACCGGGGAGCGCGTGACGGGCAACAAGGAACGCAAGGCGATTGATAACTCGCACGCCAAGCAGGACGAGATTCATCTGCACCGCTCGCTGTACACCCTGCCGGTGTTTGTGCGCGCGGGAGCGATTGTGCCGGAGCAGCCGCTGGTGCAGAGCACGGATGAGAAGCCGGAGGGTCCGCTGACGCTGCGGGTGTATCCGCCGACGGAGCCGGGAGAGGCCTGCCGCGGCAGCGTGTACGTGGATGACGGCGTGAGCTACGACTTCAAGAAAGGCGAGTCGCTGCGCATGAGCTTTACGTGCGACGTGACCGGACCGGGCGTGACGGTGCGGGTGGAGCCGCACCAGGGCAGCTTTGCGCCGTGGTGGAATCAGCTGGCGGTGGAGGTGTATGGCAGGAGCAAGCCGGCAGGGGGAGCAAGCGTCTCCGGGCTGGATGGCTCCAGCAAGCGCGCGGTGGAGACGGGGTTCGACTCAGAGCATCACCGGATCACGGCGCTGGTTCCGGACAGCGGGAAGGGACTTGAGCTGCAATTGATGAATTAGGAGAAGCGGGACGGGGCATCAGGAGCCGGACGGGAAGGATCACGGATGGCTTGTGTTGCCCCTAAGTCCCTTTATTTACTACATATTCAATACTGAATTAAGTGCTTACGAAAGTTGCAGTTGGCGCGCCACAGAGGACCGTAAACTGATAGGCTAGAAGCATGAAATTCGGGGTCCTGGTCTTTCCGGGGTCGAACTGCGACCACGATACGTACAACGTCATAGCAGAGATCGCGCATCAGCCGGTCACGTTCCTTTGGCATGACTCAGAGGATCTGGGCGGAGTGGATGCGGTGCTGGTGCCGGGCGGGTTCGCCTATGGGGACTACCTGCGCACTGGGGCGATTGCGCGCTTTTCGCCGGTGATGCAGGCGGTGAAGCGCTTTGCCGAGGGTGGCGGGCTTGTGCTGGGCATCTGCAACGGCTTTCAGATTTTGACCGAGTGCGGACTGCTGCCGGGCGCGCTGATGCGCAATGCCGGATTGAAGTACATCTGCAAGCAGGTGCATCTGCGCGTGGAGACCACTAACAGCGCCTTTACCAACAAGCTGAAGAAGGGCGAGGTGTTGGAGATTCCGATTGGCCACATGGAGGGCAACTACTTCTGCACGCCGGATGAGTTGCGCCAGATGGAGGCCGAGGATCGCATTGCGTTCCGGTACTCGACGCCGGAGGGCGCGGTGACGCCGGAGGCGAATCCGAATGGGTCTATCGGCAATATCGCGGGCATTCTGAATGCGCAGCGAAACGTGCTGGGCATGATGCCGCACCCGGATCGCTCGAGCGAACAACTGCTTGGTTCGGCAGACGGGTGGAAGATCTTCGCCTCGATGGTGGAGGCTTTGGCGACGCGCTAAGCGGCAGCGTGCGCGAGGGAAAGCGTGGCCTCATGATCGACATCCACACCCATCTTATCTACGGCGTGGACGATGGTTCCCCGGACTTGCAGACGTCATTGGCCATGGCAGAGACCGCGGCCAGCGAGGGCGTGACGCATATTGTGTGCACGCCGCACTCCAGCGATGCGTATTCCTACGAGGACGATGTCATCCAGGAGCGGCTGGCGGAGCTGCGCTCGAAGCTGAAGGGAAAGCTGGAGCTGAGCCTGGGATGCGACTTCCACATGAGCGCCTCCAATGTGATGGAGGCACTGGAGCATCCGTTCCGCTACTCGATCAACGGGAAGGGATACCTGCTGATTGAGTTTCCGGACATGCTGATTCCGCCGCAACTGACGGACGCGATGCGCAGGCTGCAAGGGGTGGGGTACAAGCTGATCATTACGCACCCGGAGCGGAACCCGGTGCTGCAACGCGACCCGGAGATGCTGGCGGAGTGGATGCGCGAGGGATGCCTGGTGCAGGTGACCTCAGCCGCGCTGTATGGGCGGTTTGGCAAGACGGCCGAGGCATTTGCGAATGCGCTGCTGGACCGGAACTGGATTCATTTTCTGGCGAGCGATGCGCACCATCCGGAGTGGCGTCCGCTGCACCTGCGAAAGGGCTACGAGTACGTGGCGCAGCGCGCGGGAGAAGAGACGGCGCGACGGCTCTATGAGAGCAATCCGCGGGCGGCCGTGGAAGGCACGGAGTTGCCGGCTCAGCCGGAGCCGGAAGGGCTCTGGGATGGCGTTCCGCTGAAGTTTGACGCGAGGGCAGGAGTCCTGAGCAATGGCGCCAAGGGGAGTTCGCAGGGAAAAGGCTTCTGGAGCAGGCTTTTCACGCGATGAGCGGGGTTAGAGGCCCAGCCCGCCGTCTACGGTGAGGATTTGCCCGGTGACGAAGCCGGGACCCGCAGCAAAAAAGAGCACGGCGCTTGCCACTTCCTGAGCGGAGCCGTTGCGCCCCATGGGCGTTCGCGCGGCAAAGCGCGCGGCCTGTGCAGCATCACTCTCCCCCGCATCGATCCAGCCGGGAGCGACACAGTTTACAGCGACATCGGGAGCAAAGGCCTTGGCCATAGCCTGCGTGAGCATGTGCAGAGCAGCCTTGGAGGCGCAGTAGTGCGCGTGCGTGGCCCAGGGGCGCAGTCCGCCGAGCGAGCCCATGTTGACGATGCGGCCGCGGGTGGCGCGGAGGTGCGGCAGGGCTTCTCGCGAGACGAGAAAGGGGCCGCGGGTGTTGGTCTGGAAGACTTCGTCCCATTGCTCGAGCGAGATCTGGTCGAGTGGCGCGGACTCAAAGACGGCCGCGTTGTTGACGACGATATCGAGGCTGCCGCTGAGAGCGACCGCTGCGGCGACGGCGGCGCGGACAGAGTCCTCGGAGCGGACGTCGCAGGGGATGGCCTGGGCGCGACGACCGAGAGCGTGCAACTCCTGCACGGTGCGGGCGGCTGCGGCGGCGGAGCTGCGGTAGGTGATGGTGACGTCAGCGCCGGCACGGGCGAGGGTGAGGGCGATCTCACGGCCGAGGCGGCGAGCACCGCCGGTGACGAGGGCCGATTTGCCGGTTAACGTGAGGACGGACATGGGAGGCTTGCGGCGGAGCCGGACGGAAGGCGCCGGCTCCGGCGATGGCTACTGTTGCTTGCCGGGGCTGGACTGCCCGCTGGTCTGGGAGCCGGAGGCGGCGGGTTTGTCGGCAGGCTTGTCGGCAGGCTTGTCCTTGCCGGCGGCTGCGCCTTTGCCCGCAGCGGCGGACTGGGGGTGCTCTTCGTAGATGGAGTACTGGTGGCCTGGGCGATTGAGCTTGATTTCAATGGCCATCTCGGCCTTGTCGAGCTTGTACTCCTGGCCGTAGGTCTGGTAGCCCCGGGCGATGATCTGCAACAGGACATCAGACCCGGTGGGGAGAACATCGATCATGCTCTTGCCCTCGTCGTTGGTCTTGAGCTCCATGTTGCCCTTGTCCCCGACGAGGTGCCAGATGACGGCGGCATTTTCAATGGGCTTGCCGTCCTCACCGCGCAGGACGGTGACCTCAACGCGCGAGGTTGCCGGCGGCGCCTTGTACTTGCGACCCCGGTTACGGGAGCTCTGCGCGGAAAGCGTGAGACTGGACACAAGGACGAGGAGAGCAGCAAGAGCGACGAAACGGAGATTACGACGGCACCACATGGCAACCATTGTACCCGTTTGCCGGTACGGCGGGCGAGGGGCAGAGCAAGCGGAGCGGATACCGGTTTGGGGCAGGAAACGGGTACACTGGATTTGAGGTCGTTATGCCAGAGATTCAGCGCAGAAAGACACCGACGGTCAGGATTGGGCAAGTTCGTGTGGGCTGGGAGGTTCCGGTCGTTGTGCAGTCGATGACCAACACCGACACGGCCGATGCGGCGGCAACCATAGAGCAGGTTGCGGCGCTGGCCCTTGCGGGGTCTGAGATTGTCCGGGTGACGGTGAACAACGAGGACGCGGCGGCGGCTGTTCCGCAGATTGTGGAAGGGCTGGAGAAGCGCGGCATCCACGTGCCGATCGTGGGGGACTTCCACTACAACGGGCACCTGCTGCTGAAGAAGTATCCGGCGACGGCGCGCGCGCTGGCCAAGTACCGCATCAATCCGGGCAACGTGTCGATTGGACGGAAGGATGACGACAACTTCCGCATCATGGTGGAGTGCGCGGTGGAGAACCAGAAGCCGGTGCGCATCGGCGTGAACTGGGGATCGCTGGACCAGTCGTTGCTGACACGGATGATGGACGAGAACAATCGCCGGCCGGACCCGCTGCCTGCGCGGGACGTGATGATGGAGGCGATGGTGGTGAGCGCGCTGGACTCCGCCAAGGCCGCCGAGCACTACGGGCTGGGGCACGACATGATTATCCTGTCGGCCAAGGTGAGCGGCGTGCGCGATCTGATTGATGTGTATACGAATCTGGCGGCGCGGTGCGACTATCCGCTGCACCTGGGGCTGACGGAAGCGGGCATGGGGGCGAAGGGACTGATTGCCTCAACGGCGGGACTGGCGCCGTTGCTGCTGACGGGCATTGGCGATACGATTCGCGTGAGCCTGACGCCAAAGCCGGGAGGCGACCGCACGGAAGAGGTGCAGGCGGCGCAGCAGATTCTGCAGTCGCTTTCGATCCGCAGCTTTATGCCGCAGGTGACGAGCTGCCCGGGATGCGGACGCACGACGAGCACGTACTTCCAGGAGCTGGCCGAGCAGATTCAGAACTATCTGCGCACGTCGATGCCGGAGTGGCGGAAGAAGTATCCGGGCGTGGAAGAGCTGAAGCTGGCGGTGATGGGCTGCGTGGTGAACGGGCCGGGCGAGTCAAAGCACGCGAACCTGGGCATCAGCCTGCCGGGCACGTTTGAAGAGCCGAAGGCGCCGGTGTACGTGGACGGCAAGCTGTACACGACGCTGCGCGGCGATGGCATTGTGGCGGAGTTCAAGCAGATTCTGGACAACTACGTGGTAAGCCACTACGGACAGAGCGAAAAGAACAAGGAGTTGGTGGGCGCGTAGGCGTTCCCTTCCCTGCTCGGCACACGACAGGCTGCGGACCCGTAATCCGCAGCCTGTTTTACTTCCCCAGGCACGCAAGACTTGACGCAGACTTCCCCTGCTGACTGCCGGTTCACGAGGCACGAGACCAACTGACTGCATTTGAGGGCATGATGAGAAAACGCCTTGCGGGCAGGCTTGCGCTGGCGACGCTGCTTCTGCTGCCAATGTGCGCGGCGTGGGCTGGTCCGCCGTTCCAGACGGATGACCCGGAGCCGGTGGACTTTCGGCATTACGAGTTCTACCAGTTCGGATCTGTTTCCAGCACGCCGGTGGAGACGGACCCGACGGGACCCGCGCTGGAGTTCAACTGGGGCGCGGCGCCGAATGTGCAGATCCACGCAGTTCTGCCGTTTGGGGCGATTGTGCCGATGAACAAGCCGGTGTATGCGCCAGCGGGAACGGGGCCGAGCGCGTTTGGGCTGACGGACACGGAACTGGGCGTGAAGTACCGGTTTGTGCAGGAGACGGCGCACCGTCCGCAGATTGGGACGTTCCCCATGCTGGAGGTTCCGACAGGTAACGCAGACAAGGGGCTGGGCGTTGGCAAGGCGTGGTACAAGCTGCCGGTGTGGGTGCAGAAGAGCTGGGGTCCGTGGACAAGCTACGGCGGCGCGGGATACCAGGTTGTTCCGCAGACGCAGTACAAGAATTTCTTCTACGCGGGCTGGCTGGTGCAGCGGGAACTGAACGAGCGGCTGACGCTGGGTGCGGAGCTGTTCAGCCATCAGCAGGAGGGGCTGGCGACTCCGCAGATTCACGCGTCGAGCATGGTGGATGTGGGCGGCTACTACTCGATCAGGAACCCCGGACTTCAGGTGCTGTTTGCGTATGGGCACTCGGTGATTGGTCAGACGGAGAACTACGCCTATCTGGGCCTGTATGAGACGTGGGGATCGAAGCCGGGAAAGGGCTTGAATGGATTGCTGGCCCGGCACTTCTGACGCAGAGCACTTCCCTTCCGGCAGCCGCGTGCAATAGGCTCAGAAATAGCCAAAGCCGAGACTGCGGATGCGCTGGATACTGTCGATTGCCGTGCTGTGCCTGCTGGCGGTTGCGCCGCCGGCGTGGAGCGCCAAAAAACAGGCGTGCGTGACGGCGGAACAAGCCACCCACATGACAAACAAGGATGTATGCGTGACGGCGCATGTGTACGACGTGGTGCAACTGCCGGATGGGACGCGCTACCTGGATGTGTGCCGTCCGGATACGCCGGACGAGCGCTGCCGGTTTACCATCATCAGCCCGTGGGAAGACCGGGACGAGGTGGGCGCACTGGAGAAGTATCGTGACACGGACGTGCGGATTCGCGGGGTGGTGCAGCCGATTCGCAACCGCTATGCGCTGGTACTGAGCCATGTGCGGCAGTTCTACGGAGGGCCGCCGAAGTTTCGGCCGAACCCGCGGCTGCTGCATGGATTCAACGGCGAGCAGGCGACACCACCGATTCGCGATCCGAATCTGCACTCCGGGCAAGCGCACAGCGGGTATGGCAATCCGCGGATGCAGGAGCCGCTGAACAAGGGGCAATCGACGAAGCAGTAGCGCGCTACCAGAGCGGGCCGGCGGCGCGGCGCAGGTCGCGAAGCGGATAGCGCGTGCCGCGCCAGACCACGCCGTTGCGGACGAGAGCAAGCGCCATGGAGCGCAGAAACGCGTAGACGATGAGCATGGCGGCGGGCGCGTAGAAGATCGCATGCCAGGCGGAGACCTGCGTGACGCGGCGGTTGGCGGCGAAGACCATGGTGATCGCGATGCAGGAAAGCAGGCCCGCGACGAGCGACCATCCACCGGCGACGATGGCCGCGAGCGGCCAGAGCGTGTGCACGGCGAGAGCCAGGCACGCCGCCAGATGCAGGAATACACGGAATCGATAGACGGCGAAACCGTTCTTTTCCATCAGTTGAATGACGAAGAACGGGCCGGGGATCCAGCGAATGCGGACGAGGCCGGGGCCAACGACGACGCGCTGCGCGAAGCCGGAACGCTTGATGCGCCAGCCGAGACGAAGGTCGTCGAGGACCTCCATGCGGAGGGACTGAAAGCCGCCGATGCGGGTGTAGACCTCGCGGCGGACGAGGTTGAAGCCGCCGACGCCGAGGAAGTCGCGGGCACGGGGATCGGCAACCCGCCAGAGGCGGACGGTCCACTGGGCGAGAACCTGCATGGTGGCGAGCATGGCACGCTCGCCGGTGGAGTGGAAGATGAGCGACGGCACCAGGACGAGGTGGTCGGCCTGATCGCGTTCTGCCTGCTGCACGGCCAACTGAAGGGCGCGCGGATGGAAGGCCACGTCGCCATCGGTAAAGAGGAGCCAGGGGGCGGTGGCCTGCTGCGCGGCGAGGGACATAGCGTGCGGCTTGCCAAGCCAGCCGGGAGGCAACTCGCGGATATGCAGGACGGTGAGCGTGTGCGGGCCGGGCGCGGCGGCGACCTCGGCTGCAACCTCGTCCATCTTGGCGCCGGTGCTGTCTGTGGAGCGGTCATCGACGGCGATGATCTGGAGGCGGAGGCCAGTGGAGGCGAGGAGCGAACGCAGCGTGGTCTGGATGGCGGCCTCCTCATTGCAGGCCGGGACGATGACGGTGAGGTGCGGAGCGGACTCCGGCTGGAGGCGAGGCAGATCGGGGGTAGGGTTTGCCGTGAGATCGGGCAGAGTGGGCATGCCGCGCAGAGAGGCGAACGCCTGCCAGAGCCATCCAAAGGCGATTGCCCAACTGACGGCGGTGAATGCCTGGGACGCTACGGCATAGGGATGCATAGGGCCAGTATGACCGATGGGCGAGCTTTACGCGGATGGCTGGCTGGTTTGGTTTGACGAGGTCAAGTTAACGAAATCAATCCGCGGTGGCGTCTGCGGTGGCCAAAGCTTCTTCGAGGGGCGGTGCGACGGCTGCTCCGGCCAGCAGAAGGATGCAGGAGAACACGAGGAAGACGAGCGTGGCGCCGAGGCCGATGCGGAGATTGGAACGGTCGGAGATGGCCCCGATGATCTGGGGGGAGAAGGTGTCTCCGAAGAAGTGGATGCAGAAGAGATTGATGGAGACGGCGGTGGCGCGAACGGGGGCGGAGACGGAGTTGACGATGGCGGCGTTGAGCGGGCCGGTGTTGAGGAAGAGGAAGAACTCGGCGGCGAAGAGCGCTGGCACGGCCCAGTGCGTGGGGCCAAAGAAGATGAGGATGCCGCAGGGCAGGGTGAGGGCGACGCTCCAGAAGGAGAGCAGATAGAGGGCGCGGTGATCGGAACGGAGCCAGCGCTGGGCGATCCAGCCGCCGACGAGGGTGCCGGCGATGCCGTCGATGACGGTGATGGCGCCGACGACCATGCTGGAATCGGCTACGGAGAGGCCAGCGTCGCGGTGCAGGAAGGTGGGGACCCAGGCGCTGATTCCGCCCATGGCGAAGGTGAGCATGGCGAGGCCGAAGGTGGCGGAGAGGTAGGCGCGGTTCTGGAAGAGTCCGAGAACGGTGGCGCGGCTGGCGGTGGGACGAAGGTGATCGCTGGCGCCGCGTACGGGTTCGCGGCCCAGCCATGCGTAGAGCGCGGCTACGATGAGTCCGGGGATCGCGCAGACAAAGAACGGCATACGCCAGCCCCAGAGCGAGCCGAGCTTGCCGCCGGCGACATAGCCGAGCGCGGCTCCGACGGGGATGGCGAGATAGAAGATGGAGAGGACGCGGTTGCGATCGCGCTCGGGGTAGAAGTCCGCCAGAACGGCGGGAGCAAAGATGCCGAAGGTGGCTTCGCCGACACCGACGAGGGCGTGGCGGAAGTAGAGTGTCCAGTAGCTGTGGACCCACGCCGTGGCAAGAGTAGCGAGGCTCCAGAGGACAGCTCCGGAGATGATGAGCGGCTTGCGCGGGAAGCGGTCGCCGAGCCAGCCGGTGAGCGGCGCCACGATCATGTAGGTGATGAAGAGCGCGGTAGTGAGGGCGCCCATCTGCTGATCGGTGGAGTGGAAATCGCGCTGGATGAGGGCGACCTCGCCGGGCAGGATGTAGCGGTCAATGTAGTTGAGCAGGTTGAGGCCGAGCAGCAGTGCGACGGTCCCGATGGCGGGAGCGGCGAAGTCGCGCGCAGTTTGGGACGGCTTGACCAAAGGTTACATCCTGAAGAAATGATGGCCGGGAATCAAGAGAATCACCGGGCTAGGGCGGCGTGGAACCGGGGACCGCGCCGGGGAGGCGAACTATGCCTGCGGACGGGGCCAGCGGGCTTCGACGGTGGTGGCGATGCCGCCGCGGGGACGGAACTCGCCGCGGACGACGGCCCAGACGGGATCGCAGGCTTTTACGACGTCTTCGAGGACCTGGTTGACGATGTTTTCCTGAAAGATGCCGAGATTGCGGTAGCAAAAGAGGTATTCCTTGAGGGATTTGAGCTCAAGGCAGCGGTTCCGGGGCATGTAGCGGATGGTGAGAACGCCGAAGTCGGGCAGACCCGTTTTGGGACAGACGGAGGTCAGCTCGGGATCGTCGATGATGATTTCGTAGCCGGGAAACTGGTTCTGCCAGGTTTCGATGGGCGGGAAGGCGAAATCGAGGCCAGCCTTGGCGTGATCGTCGGTATAACGCGGTTGCTGAGACATGCATTGATTGTACGGGCGCGGGGAAGGCGTGGGCCACAGGGGGATGCGCCGGATTTTTCCTGATTCCTCCGGCTGTTTCAAGAGTCCTATATACTGGCTCAGGTTATAGGGATGATTCGAGAAAGAAAGCAATTGGACCGTCGATGGCTCTGGGTGGGTGCGGCCGTCGTAGTGGTGGTGGTGTTCTTTTCGGTGCGCTCCCTGACGCGGACCCGCCAGCAGATACGCGTGGCGGAGGTGTCGCATCAGCCGCTGACGAGCACGGTGAGCACGAACGGCCGCGTGGAGCCGGAGGTGAACTACGAGCTTCACAGTCCGATTGCGACGACGGTGAAGGCACTGTATGTGCAGCCGGGCGATGTGGTTCCGGCGGGCAAACTGCTGATGGTGCTGGATGATGTGCAGGCGCGGGCGCAGGTAGCGTCGGCGGAGAGCGGCGTGAAGTCTGCCCAGGCGGCGCTGGACGCGGTGAAGAACAACGGCACGCTGGAGCAGCGGCAGGCGGCAGCCGCCGACCTGACACGGAGCCGGCTGGATCGAGACCAGGCGAAGCGGGACCTGGACGCGCTGGTGAAGTTGAGCGCGACGGGAGCAGCCTCAGCGGGTGAGGTGGAGGCGGCTCGGCAGCGGCTGGCGAGCGCGGAGGCAACCCTGTCGGCGGCCGAACAAAGCGCCAAGGGGCGCTATTCCGCCGCGGACCTGGCAAGAACTCAGGCGGCAATGAGCGACGCAGAGGCGCACTTGGCGGTAGCGCGCAATGTGCTTGCACAGACGCAGATCCATGCGCCGATTTCCGGAACGGTCTACAGCGTGAACGCGGGCGCTACGGAGTTTGTGGAGCAAGGCAAGCTGCTGCTGCAGATGGCAGACCTGAAGCACGAGCGCGTGCGCGCCTACTTTGACGAGCCGGAGATTGGCAAGCTGGCCGTGGGGCAGCCGATCCAGATCCAGTGGGATGCCAAGACGGGCAAGGTCTGGAATGGCCATATCGAGCGGACGCCGATCACCGTGATCACCTACGGAACGCGCACGGTGGGCGAGGTGCTGGTGTCAATTGACGATCCGGACGGGCAACTGCTGCCGGATACGAATGTGACGGTCACGGTGACCACATCGAGCGAGACCAACGCGCTGAGCATTCCGCGCGAGGCGCTGTACTCCGAGGGCGGCAAGCCGTATGTGTTCAAGGTGACAGGAGACGCATTGAAGCGGACTCCGGTGATGACGGGAACCATCAATCTGACGCAGGTGGCGATTACGTCAGGATTGAATGCGGGAGACGTGGTTGCGACCGGAACTCTCTCTGGACAGCCCTTGCAAGAGGGTATTCCGATACAGGTTGCGCAGTGAGAGGCTGGATACAGGCAGGACTGCTGGCTTCGGCGCTGGCCATGGCAACCGCCGGCCACGCGCAGTATCAGCTTACGGCACAGGCGACAGCGGCCCTGGAAGCGGGCGATGCGGACCGGGCGCTGGCCCTGATCAATGCCCTGCCCCCGACGGCCGAGGCGCATAACCTGCGATGCCGGGTGCAATACGTGCTGGAGCACTGGGATGCCGCAGCGAATGAATGCCAGCAGGCGGTGAACATGGACGGGGGGAACTCCGACTATCACCTGTGGCTGGGGCGGGCGCTGGGCGAGAAAGCAGATCGCGCGTCGTTTTTGAGTGCCTACGGGCTGGGCAAGCGTGTGCGGATCGAGTTTGAAGCGGCGGTGAAGGCGAATCCGCGCAATGCGGAGGCTCTGGCGGATCTGGGCGAGTTTTACTACTCTGCCCCGGGGATTGTGGGCGGAGGCGACGACAAGGCTCAGGGGGTTGCCAACCAGCTGGATGGCGTGGACCCGGCGCGGGCATATGAGCTGCGGGCGCGCATCGCGGAGTCGCAAAAGGACTACGGCACGGCGGAACGGGAGTTCAAGCAGGCGCTGGCGGTGAGTTCGCATCCGGCCTTCCAGTGGGTGACGCTGGCCGCGTTCTACAGCCGGCGCGGGCGCCTGCAGGAGATGGAGGCGGCGCTGGAGAACGGCCAGAAGGATGCGCTGCGGGACAGGCACGCAGGGGTGGCGCTGTATAACGGCGCGTCGGTGCTGATCAAAGCCGGGAAGAATTCCGCGCTGGCAGCCCGCATGCTGGAGGAGTATCTGGCGAGCACTTCCAAGACAGAGGAGGCGCCCGCGTTTGTGGCTCATACGCGGCTGGCGCAACTGAAGGCGCAGCTGGGCGACAAGGCGGGAGCACAGCAGGAAAAGAACGCCGCACTGCAACTGGCCCATGACTACCGGGCT
>JAJXXG010000875.1 GCA_021781255.1 Acidobacteriota bacterium | reverse complement strand
GTGGAGACTCCCGTAACGCGAGCCTGCGGACAGGTCGAGGTCGCGGTTGCCGATCATCACGCTTACTTCGACTCCTGCGGACCGAACTTCGTGAAGAACCTTAACGCGCAGGCGTACCTGATCCCCGCCTGGCATCTTACCCATCCGGGGCAGGCGCAACTGGAGCGGCTCGTAGGAGCGTGGCCGGGTGAGAGACGCCACGACGTCTTCGCCACCGAGATGCTGCCGGCCAATCAGTTGTTCAATGCGCGTTGGGTAAACCAGATGCGTAGTCGGCAGGGGCACATTGTCGTGCAGGTTGCGGCAGACGGGGGCAGCTTCAGGATATTTGTTCTCGACAGCTCCACCGAGCTTGACACAGTGAAGCTCGTGAGCGGTCCCTATCTCTGCCGCGGTTGATGCGGAATGCGCCGTGCCGGTGCGGTGCACTTCTTGCACGCATGGGCGCCGGCGGGAGGCTGCGGCATGCCGCCCAGACCCCTGTCAATCGCTCAGCTCCAGCACATTCACTGAATAGGGCGCAAAGACCTCAGTGAATTTGGAACCGCGTATGGGAACCTTGCGCTCCACCGGCCTCACGGCATCGGGATGTTCAATGCTGTTGGTGGCGTTGGGGGTTTTGCCGCTCATGCTGGTAAGCACGGCCTGCGGGGCGAGCTCGCCCGCGCCCTTGAGAGCGATGGCGAGGGGCTGCGGCGTGGAACTGGCGTTGACGATTTTCACGAACAGTTTGTGTCTCGCGGCGTCGCGCGTAACGGAGGCGTAGACGCGCACGGGAGCATCGCTGAGCGAACTGGCGACAACCTCGGTTCCCAGGTGCGAGGAGAACATGACTTGCGTCCAATAGCTCGGCGAGCCGTAGCTGGAAAGCGCGTTGTAGCCGATGAGGTCGGTGGACCACTGCATGCCGCCGGGGTTCACATTGACGAACAGGGGCGCGTAGCTGGCCATGATGACAAGATCGCTGTTGCGTTCCAGGCCGGTTAACCATGCAGCATCGGCAAGCGCCGCTTCAAGGTTCGGTGTGGGGTCGCCTTCGCGCGTGGCCCACTCGCCCACAAAGACCTTGGGACCGCTGCGGCTCGCATTGTCATAGTGGTGAGCCTGCGCAAAAGACTCCACTGCCGACATGTAATAGTGCTCGTCGATAACGTCCGGGGTGATGCCCTTTACGGGAGCAGTGGCGATAATCTGGAGATTCGGGTAGCGCTGCTTGATGGCGCGGTAGAACTGCGCGAAACGGCCATCGTACGAGTGAGAGCGATCGAACTGGTCTTCGTTGCCTACTTCCACGTAATGCAGCGGGAAGGGTGCAGGATGCCCATCCTTGGCGCGTTCCGCGCCCCATTTGCTGTCTGCGCCGCCGGTAACATACTGGATTTCGTCGAGCGCGTCCTCGACGTAAGGCTCGAGCGCGGGGCCGGGCTCGACGTGCTCCTGCGCCAGCGAGTATCCCGCGTAGACGGCGAGAACCGGTTCCATCTTCAGATCCTCGCACCACTCCAGAAATTCGAGCAGGCCCATGCCGTCTGAGGAGCGATAACGCCAGGGGCTCTCGTGCGTGGGACGGTTGATCCAGGGGCCGATGGTCTTCTTCCAGTCAAAGCGGTCGGCGATGTGCTCGCCTTCGAGATAGTTGCCGCCGGGAAGGCGCAGAAATTTTGGTTGCATGGCGGCAAGCAGGCTCATCACGTCGGCGCGGTTGCCGTCGGGGCGCGCACCATACGTGGGCGGAAAGAGCGAGACCAGATCGAACCAGACGGTGGCCGGCTTTGCAATGGTGAGCAGCAGGTGGTTGTTTGCGGAGACCGGCGCCGTGCCGGTTTTGAGTGTCCATTTGTACTGCTTCCAGTCGCTGCTCAGGCCGGTGACGACGGTGGATGCGGCGGCTATGCCGGTCTGGTCGTTCTGCAGCGTTACCGTGACTGCAAGCCCGGGCGTGTCCGTCCTGGCGTAGAAAGATCCCGTGTAGATTTCATTCGAGCGCACAGGAATGCCCCAGTAGCCGCCGTTTTCGACGCCGGCCGGCGCGTCGGCAGCAGCGGCTGTCACCGCGACCCGGAGACTGCGCGGCAGCTCGGCGCTCGGACCTGTGCTCTCATCGGCCGCCACGCTTACCTGCGCATTGCCGCGCGCTACTGCCGGCCAGTGGGTCAGGGAGCCAAAGCCGCGGCCGATAACGCGGTCGCGCACCAGCTCTCCGTAGACTCCACCATCGTAGGAGTAGTTGATCTCCTCGGTCATGAGTCCGTACAGAGTTGGACTGACCTTTGCAATCGGCTTGTCCGCCTGAATCGTGAAGGAGGGTGTTTGTGCGCAGAGCGCGAGCGATGACACAAGGACGGCAAAAGATGCGACGGCTGCGGCAGGCTTGTTCATGACCCCGCCATCCTACTGCGTGGGCGGAAGGATTGACAATCTGGAAAACGCTTACCGCAATCCGGAGTGGGGCCATAGCGTCAGTTCCGGGCTGCAGGCGCGGGCTGGCGGCTACAGGTTCCTGGGGTATATTGACTGACCCGCACGGGTAAAAGCAGCAACGATCGGTTCATGCATCTCGTCACTCTCGGAGCTGACCCGCCACGGTCTTCGCCCTTCGCTGCGGCTGGCTCTCTTTTCCTTCGCTGCGCCCCATGCCTGCACAGGCGATGCACGCTACCCTTCGGCTCGCTCAATAGCCGCTGTGATGGCATCGCGCACGCTGTCCGGCAGGGCCGGCATCGCGCCGGACTGTGAGGCGATCCAGCTGCCCCAGCGGTTGCCTGCCTCATTGAGCGTGGCCAGACCGGCTCCGCGCAGCAGGTAGTGCGTCAGCGCCGCCGTGAAGGCGTCGCCGGCGCCGATGCCGTCGGCAACTCTGACAGCGAAGCCGGGATGCTCATCCCAGGCGTCGCGCGTAACGAGTAAGCTGCCTCGGCTGCCGCGTGTAACCGCGACCAGCGTGATACCTGGAAACCGGTCCAGAAGGCGCTCGGCTGCCGCGCGCAGATAAACAGGGCTGGCTGGGCTGGCGGCGCCGGCAAATGTCTCCTTGAGATTCAGGCCAAGCAGCTCGATCACCAGTGGCACCTCGGCATCGTTCATCTTGACGACCGTGGCCAGTGCGATCGATCCCTCGATGACCTCGGCGGAATAAAACGGCTGGCGCAGGTTCACGTCGAAGACGCGGACGCAGTTGGCTCGCGCCCGAGCCGCGAGCATCTGGATGGTTTTGCGCGCGTTGGGGTTGCGCTGCGCAAGCGAGCCAAAGCAAACGGCATCTGCGCTTTCGGCCAGCCGTGTCCAATCGTCCGAGCTTTCAATAAAATCCCACGCCGCTGGCGCATGAATGGTGTAGCGCGGCTCGC
Source organism: Acidobacteriota bacterium (assembly GCA_021781255.1). The sequence goes on along the minus strand of JAJXXG010000875.1, from coordinate 890 downwards.
CGTCGGGCAGTTCTACCGTGACCCGCCCGGTTGCGAGCGCGGGATCGAGCTGAATGCAGCTCGTATCAACAGGCATGGGATTAAGGTGCCTGATGGACTCGCGGCCTAACTTGTCCCGGCCGATGCGGCTTAGGATGAAGGCGCGGTTGCCCAGGCGGCCCGCCATCACGGCAAAATTGGCTGGCGCGCCGCCCAGCCGCTTCCCGTCAGGCACAACGTCCCAGAGCAGTTCGCCGATTCCCACCATGAGATGCGGTGTATTCATACGGTGCTATGCGGATTTGAAGGAGCAGACCGTGCTCGCGATAACCGGTTCTAGTAAGTCTGCTTGCGCTGTGCCTGCGAGCGGTCGGTGATGGCGTTCGCCCTCAATCTCCTGCTCCTCGCTTCCTATTCCTTATTATTCCATCGATAGATTGAGCAGTCCTCCCACGGAGGCGCGGCGTACTCCCCGCCCGGCTGCTGCCTCAGAATGGTACGATCGGCCGCGGCGTCGGCATGCGAACGGCGAATTTCACCGCGAAAGAGCCGCTCGAATCCCGGCTCGCAGGCAAACACATCACGCTGCTCGTCGTTGACGTAAACAATATCCACGGGCCGGGCGCGGCAGGCAAGACTCCGCTTCCAACCGCGTAGCAGCCGCCGCAGAACGGGCGCGCCGAAAGGGTTGAAGAGAAAAATCAGGCAGGGGCCAGGCGGAAGTGCGAACGCAGCGGCATCACCGCAGTGGACTCGGGTGGGCACACCGGCGCGGCCAGCAGCGCGCCACGCGGCCAGATTTTTGCGTGCAATACGCGCCAGCGTGGGATGCAACTCAACTCCGACAACAGCGCGAAACGAATAGGTGGAGGCCAGCAGCAGCGCGCGGCCCATGCCTGCGCCTAGATCGA
>JAJXXG010001032.1 GCA_021781255.1 Acidobacteriota bacterium | reverse complement strand
TTCCGATCTCCTGCGAACCGCCTCGGCCGGTGGCTCCTGCCCTATCGCCAGGTTGCGCGTGGCGACATTGTTGTCTTTCGCCACTCCGATCCGCCTTTGCTCATCAAGAGAGTGATCGGCATTCCCGGCGACCGCCTGCGCATCGCCCGCGGAAAGGTTTTCGTCAATGGCGCCGCCCTCGACGAGCCCTATGCGGCCTTCGAGCCTGCACCGCCGGATTTCAACCGCGACAACCTTCCCGCCAAAATCTACACTGACCCTCAGGTCGATCCTGATTGGTGGCGCCAGATGCAGAGCCTCACCAGCGACGGCGAGCTCGTCGTACCCCCCGGTGAATACTTCATGCTCGGCGACAACCGCAATCACAGCAGAGATTCGCGCTTCTGGGGATTTGTGCCACGCCAGGACATCGTCGCCCGTCCTGTGGTCATCTATTTTTCGCTCACCCGTCCCTCCACGACCGATGTGCAAGTGGCCGCGCAACAACCTGTGGATGATAGACTCGGACACGAACATGAATTTGCCGAAAGGCTCACTGGGTTTGCGCGCTGGCGGCGCATCTTCCATGTCGTGCATTGATTACAGATTGCAACCCGCCGAAGAAAACAATTCCTCAACGAGCGACCGAATGGCAAAGAAGAAAAAGCGAGCACCGGAGGAACCCTCTGAATCAAGCCCTGGAGCAGCTCCCACCAAGGTGGAGGAAACACCATTTGAAGCCGCGGCCAGCATCTGTTCGGTGCTCGTCGTAGGCCTGTTCATTCTCACTTTTCTCGCGCAGAACTTCGTCATCCCCTCCGGATCGATGGAACCCACGCTCCTGGTAGGCGATCACCTCGTCGTCGATCGCATCACCCTGGCTCCGCCCGCTAGGTGGATGCCCCTGATGCACTACCGCGAGCCGCGCCGCGGCGACATCGTCGTCTTCATCAAGCCCGTCGCCGAGCCCGAACTCGACGCTGCTGGCCAGCCTCAATACTTTTTCCTCGTCAAGCGATTGGTTGGCCTGCCCGGCGACCACATTCACTTGCGCAACGGCATCGTCATCCTCAACGGCGTGGCCCAGGAACAGCCCCATGCCCAGCCCACCACGCCTGACAACTTTGACGAATTTCTCGACGACTTTCCCGCCTTGCCGCCGCCCGAGAACCCTCAGGTTCCCGACAGTTGGGCCAAGATCGAATTTCCCAAAGACGTCGTCAACGGCGACCTCGTCGTCCCCCCCGGCATGTACTTTATGATGGGCGACAACCGCCATGACAGCCTCGACTCCCGCTTCTGGGGCTTTGTGCCCAGAGCCAACATCGTAGGTCGCCCGCTCTTCAACTACTGGTCGTTCAAGACCCCGGAATCGGCGTACGAACAGACCGGCCTCGGCGCCCGCCTGGTCTGGATGGGTCACGTGGCTCTGCACTTCTTTACCGAAACCCGCTGGAGCCGCACCTTCCACCTCACGCGCTGAGAATGCCAGCCATTAAAGCGATTCCGAAGATGGTGTAAGCAGAAAGCAATATACCCAAGCGGGCGCGGTCCCCTGTGGCAGAGCTTCTCTGGAATCGCCGTAGTTGAGCAAGAATACCCACTCAGAAAACCGCCGGATGTCCTGGGCGGAGTTGAAGACTCCCCGCTTTATTGCGCACGTTTGTAGAACGGCAGAGGAACCTGGCGGGCGCGGACGCGGTTGCCGCGAACGTCGACGAGAACATCGCAGCCGGATTCGGCGACTTGCGCGGGAACCAGCGCCATGGCAATGTTGGTCTTCAAAAACGGCGCCGGCGAACCCGATGTGATTGTCCCGATCCGGCTTCCGTCAGAGGACAGTACCGAGTACCCGTCGCGGGCGATGCCGCGCTCGACCATTTCAAGGCCGACAATTTTGCGTTTTGGGCCGCCGGATGCCTGCACCGCAAGCAACGCATCGCGCCCAATAAATTCGCCCTTGCCGAGCTTGAGCCAGCGCGCGAGTCCCGCTTCAAAGACGTTGATCTCTTCGCAAATCTCGTGCCCGTAGAGGCTCATGCCCCCTTCAAGGCGCAGCGTGTTGCGCGCGCCGAGGCCGCACGGCCGAATGCCGAACTCCGCGCCTGCATCGAGCAGCGCGTCCCACATTTTTACCGTCGTTGCTTCATCCGAGGGGATGTAGACCTCGAATCCGTCTTCGCCCGAGTAGCCCGTGCGCGCAATCATCACGTTGGGGATGCCGGCAACCGTTCCCCAGGTGAACCAATAATTCCTGATCGCCGCCAGATCAACCTTTGTGAGCTTCGCAAGAGTCTCCAGCGCGCGCGGCCCTTGCAGCGCCAGTTGCGAGTAGTAGCTGGAGTAGTCGCTGAGATGGATTCCCGGCCACGCGCCGACCAGCCGGCTGATCCAGGCGAAGTCCTTGTCCTTAGTGCCCGCGTTGACCACGAGCAGATAGTCGTTCGGGCTGAGCCGGTGCACCAGAATGTCGTCAACAAATGTTCCCTGCGGCGTGAGCAGCGCGGAATATTGCGCCTGCCCCTCCTTGAGGCGCGACGCGTCGTTCATGGTGATATGCTCGACGGCGGCCAGGGATCCGGGACCGCGAAACTGGATCTCGCCCATGTGGCTCACGTCGAAGAGGCCCACGCCTGTGCGCACGGCCATGTGCTCGGCGATCAGGCCACCGCCTGAACCGGAGCCCCCGGCGACGGGTGGCTCGGAGAGCCGGGGTCGCTGGGGTGGAGAACCGGAATATTCCACTGGCATGTCCCATCCGCCAAAGTCCACCATTTTGGCTCTCAGGGCGTGGTGCACAGCGTTGAGCGCCGTTTTCTTGAGCGGCGCGGCTGGCGCGGCGGAGGTGGGCGAAACGGGATTCGACATGGGGCTTCCTCCTGGCGGCCAAACTCGGTCTTTTCACCATAGGGAGTCACCGGCGGCCGGGTCAATGGGCCGCTGGCTGAGTTTAGTATGGACGGGATCGGCGAAGTGGGAAAAACCGCCGCAAAAAGGATGCGCGCGTGAACCGTATTCGAGGCATAGTGTTGCTGTTCGCCGCCGCCGCAGCAGTCTGGAAAGGTTGGCAGATTCATCGCGGCGAGAGGGCAGTTCTAGCCTATGGCCTGGGCGCGCTTGCGCTGGCGCTGGCCGCCTGGCACCTGACGCGCTCGCCGCGGCAGCTGGGCAGGCCGGGGAAAATGTAGACCCGCAGGCCATCTTATCGGCGCCGCGCCCGCCAGAAAGCACTGACTCCCAGGTAGAGAAAAACCACTGCCGCGCCGATGGCAAAATCCCGTGACATCTTGCTGAATCCTGACCAGCTTTGCCATAGACGCAATGCGAAGCCCACTGCGAACAACAGAAAAAACGCACCCGTGACCTCGAGCCAAAGGATACCGCCCACGCGGCGGAAGGGCCGCAGAAAGCCCCCGATGCCGCGGCTGACGCCTCGTCCGGCTTGGGTCGCGAATTCTCCGGCTGCCTGGCCGGCGGCGCGGTTTTGGGCTGTGGAGGCGCGGCCGAGATGGACGGCATCGGTCCGGGGCGCGCCGGCGCCCGATTGCCCTGAGTCGGCCAGCCATTGCCCCACAATTCGGCCCGCGACGCGCACTCCAATGCCCACTGCCCGCCCGATGATTCGAGGTCTCATTCCGTTTATGATGGTAGCAGCGGCTCGTGGCGCTTTGCGCCGCCCGCCGTGGCTCCCGGATTGCTCTCAAGACGGGAATGGAAGTAAGGTAGAGGAATTCCGCGCGGCCGCTCGCGCTTTGCAACTGCGCCAGTTGTCGCTCCTGGAGGTAGCTGTGACATCCCGCTTGCGTGAACTCATTCAGCAACTTGGCGAGGCCATCCACGAGTCGGTCATCGAGAGCGAGCAGATCGCCGGCGTCGTGCAGGACATCCGCAAGCACGGCTTCGACGTGCTGCTGATGCTCGAGGCTACGATCGGCCTGAATGAGGTGGCAGCGCTCGCCCAAAAGGGCGAGGCGGACAAATCGGCTGCCGAAGGCGGAGGCGAGACAGGGGCCTTTACGCAAAACGATCTGCATTTTCTGCGCTCGCTTCGAATCTCGGTCGAGGGCGAAGAGGACGAGGCCGGAACGGACGTCAAGTGAGTGCAACTGGTTGGAATGCGCCGGGCACATCGGCGTTCCACATGTCCCCATTCGGCATCAAGTGATTGACCCGCTTCTATCAGCTTGCTAAGATAGAACTGCGGGGTGGAGCAGCCCGGTAGCTCGTTGGGCTCATAACCCAAAGGTCGCTGGTTCAAATCCAGCCCCCGCAA
>JAJXXG010000836.1 GCA_021781255.1 Acidobacteriota bacterium | reverse complement strand
AAATCGCCATCGTCGGATAGGCGTAGTGGAGCATGTCGTGCTTCAGCGTTCCGCGTGGACCCTTAAACTGCGGCGTGGAGTGCGGACCCACGCCTTCGCTCAGGCGCGCCGAACCCCGCCGGAAGAGTCGCAGCTTGTGGTCAGGATAAAAGCCGCCGTGGTGCATCCACCGGCCGAAGTAGAGATTCAGTCGTGGTATCCAGTACGCGCCGAACTCGGGCTCACCACTCAAAACCTGTTGAATCTCGGTCTGCAGACCCGGCGATAGCTCCTCGTCGGCGTCAAGCAGGAGAATCCAGTCGCAGGTGCAGAGGTCGAGGGCTACGTTCTTCTGCTCGCCGTGGCCGCCGAATGCGTGATAGCTGGTCTTTGCGCCGAAGGATTGCGCAATCTCCACAGTGTGGTCCTTCGAGCCCGAATCGACGACGATGATTTCATCTGCCCAGCGGACGCTTTCGAGCGTGCGGGGCAGATTCGCCTCCTCGTTCATCGCGATCATGGCAACGGAGAGCGTCTTCGGCATCGAGGGAAGAATACATCAGGAGAGGAGTGCAATTTGCCTGTGCAGAACTGCTCAGTGCGCGCCGGAATCTGCAATGGCGGGGAGATGTGCTGCTTCCCAGGCTGCCAGGCCACCGGCCATCTCCACGAGATTTGTCACGCCATGCTGGTGCAGGATGCTGGCTGCAATTGATGACCTGTAACCGCCTGCGCAGTGCAGCAGTATTCTGCGGTCGCGCGGGATTTCTTCCATGCGCTCTTGCAGGCGATTGAGCGGCACGTTCACGCTGTTCTCCAAGCGCTTCGCTTTCCATTCTCCGGGATTTCGTACGTCCAGAATGAACATCGGCTCAGCAGCTTCCAGTTCCTCGGCCACAAGCAGCACGCTCTTGCGCTCAGTGGGCCACACAAGATCAGGTCTCTCGGCCAGGGCTGCCATTCCGCCATTGAGAAAGCCGCGCACATGGTCAAATCCAATGCGTCCCAGCCTCAGCGCAGCCTCCTGTTCTCGGCCTGGCTCTGCAATAATCACGATCGGCTTCTCGCGATCCAACAGCGTTCCGCACCACGTGGCGTACTGGCCTTCCAATCCCACATTGATGCTGCCGGCCAGGTGGCCTTTGGCATATTCGGCAGGGTCGCGCACATCCAGAATCTGTGCACCGCGGTCGCCCAGTGCAAGAACATCATCTAGTTCCATCGGCTTCAGAACCTGCTCCAGGTTCTTGTCCAGCGTGCCACGCTCGCGGGTATTGAGAATGGCGTCAAACGTAAAGTAGGCCGGAGCATCGGGTTGGTCGGCAGTTACCAGAGCGACGAATTCCTCGCGCGTCATAGGCTTCAGCGCGTAATTCAGGCGTCGCTGATCGCCGAGCGTGGACACCGTATCTGACGAAAGCTTCTTGCCGCAAAGTGATCCTGCTCCGTGCGCCGGATAGACGAGCACCTCATCCGGGAGCGGCAATAGCCGGGTGTGGATCGAGTCATAGAGATAGCCGCCCAGATCATTTGCGCTCCAACCCAGTGAAGCGCGCAGGTCTGGTCGACCCACATCGCCTATAAAGAGTGTGTCGCCGGTCAAGACTGCATAGGGTTTTGTGGGATCTTTCTTCAGGTCGAAGACGAGGATGGAAATGGACTCGATTGTGTGGCCCGGCGTTTCCAGCACCTGCAGGCGCATGCCCGGAAACTCAAGCTGGTCACCATCTCTCATGGGTACAAAGGCGTACTCAGCCTGACCGCGCGAGCCAAGATGGATTTGCGCCCCGCAATGGTCACGCAGTTCCAAGTGCCCGGCAAGAAAATCCGCATGGAAGTGGCTGAGAAACACGTGCTTTATCTGCAGGCCCAGTTCTTTGGCGTCAGCCAGATAGCGATGAATATCCCGCTGTGGGTCCACGACTATAGCGGTTGCGCTCTCCTCGTCGGCGAGCAGATAGGAGGCGTGCGCCAGGCAACCAAGGTAGTACTGTTTCAGGATCATGGAAGTCTTCCGAGTCTAGCATCGGGCTTAGGATCAGGCCACAGGATTCAGTTTCCGGTAGTTTTTAGGGTCATCAAAGCCAGGGTGCAGCAGGCAGTCAGGCTGGACCGGAAAGGGCGAAGGCATGGTAGAGTTGGTATCCACAGGGGGACAGTGGAATGGCGGCTGAAATTCAGCTTCCAGACAACGGTGAGGTGATTGACCTGCAGCAGCAGGTAGCGCGCCTGCAGGCCCTGCTTGAGGCCTCACGCCAGGTCCACTCTACTATTCGCGAAGAGGAAGTTCTGGAGCAGGTTCTGCGCATTGTGGTGCGCGAGCTTGAGATGGCCGGGGCGGTTTTCCCGGGCACCGGAATGGCCTATGGGGATGCGCCAGAATTGGGCGGGGATGAGCCGAATGCCGATCCGTCGATGCCATCCTATCCATTGGAAGATCGCGAAGGCAATGCGATGACCGAACTGGTGGTGGCACCGCCGGATGGCCGCGAGCTGACGATCTACGAAGCGGACTTTCTTGAGGGGCTGGCTCTGCAGGCGGCCGTCGCGCTGGAAAATGCACGCAACCACAAGCGCAACGTGGAATTTGCCCGTGTGCAGCAGGATCTGGACGCTGCACGGAACATCCAGCGCTCTCTTTTACCGCAGGAATTGCCGAAGATTGATGGCTATTCGCTGGCCTTCCGGTCCATTACTTGCTACGAAGTAGGCGGCGACTATCTGGATATTGTGGAGCAGCCGGACGGAAAGCTGCTAATTGCCGTGGCGGACGTGGCCGGCAAGGGTCTGGCTTCGGCTATTATGGCCACAAGCTTCCGGGCGGCCTTCCGCGCAAGCGCCGTGCAGGGGTTGCCGCTGGCCGAGTTGGCCGAGCGCATGAACGAGCACCACTGGGAGGAGGGCGAGGAGGCCAGGCGGCGCTATTTGACGGCGATCTTCCTCAAGCTGGACAGGGCGACCGGCGAGGCCGAGGTGGTCAACTGCGGGCACAATCCGGGCTTTCTGGTGCAGGCTGATGGGGAGACGGTGCAATTTGAATCGACTGGAACGCCGCTTGGCATGCTGCCCGGAATGCAATACCAGAGCCAGAAATGTGTCTTCAGGCCGGGTGCCAGGCTGCTGTTTTATACCGATGGTCTAACGGAAGTCTTCCGTGGAGACGAAGAATTTGGCTCAGAAAGACTTCTGGAACAGTTTTCGCAGTGTGCGGCAAGCAAAGCCGATGATATTCTCGATGCATTGTGGACTGTACTGAAGGATTTTGCCGAAGGCGGCCCACAGAGTGACGACATGACCGCGCTGGCAATATGCCGCGGTACGCGGGCGATGGAGACATCGGCATGAGCAAGGAAAAACCCACCAGCGTGGAAGTGAGGCTGCCCTCGCGCCTCGGCTACGAAAAGGTGGCCATGAGTACAGCGGCCGCTGTGGCCAAGCTGATGGGCTTTCCTGGAGAACGCGTGGAAGACCTGAAGACGGCGGTTGCCGAGGCGTGCATCAACGCCATTGAACACGGCAACCGGCTGAATGAGGGGCTTTCAGTGGGCGTGACTCTTTCTGCAGTGGACGATGCCCTCGAGGTCAGGGTGATAGACGACGGCAAGGGTCTGAGCACACTGCCACCGAAGCCGAACATCGACAAGAAGATCCATGGCGAAGAAGACCCGAGAGGCATGGGTATGTTCCTGATCCAGGCTTTGGTGGACGAGGCCGAATGGGTAAAGGGATCAAACGGGAAGAGCAGTTATGTAAGGCTAGTGATCCGGCTGGATCGAGAAGCGGAATAACTCAGAGGTAATGGAGACAACAGATCGTGCAGACAGAGACCAAAGCGCGCGTCGATCAACTCAGTTCCCCCGCAGGCCACCCGGTCAGTGTCATCCGGTTTGAGGGTGACATTGCCAGCACCTCAAAGGAGGCTGTGCTGGGCACTTACCAGTCGCTCCCCAAGGACTCTACGAAGCTCGTTCTTCTCGACTTCACCCGGGTGGAGTACATCAATTCGAGCGGAATTGCGCTGGTGATCCAGATGCTGATTGAAGCGTCGGGCTCCGGCCAAAAGGTTTTTGCGTTCGGCCTTTCCCCACACTTCACCAAAGTGTTTACCATGGTCGGCATCACCAAGTACGCCGGACTATTTGGCAGCGAAGCGCAGGCGATGCAGGCTCTCTAGACACGGGCCACAATGTGAGCGGCTGCCTGCCATTCAAAGCAGCTTGAAATTCCAAAGACATGGAAGCGGGCTTCGCTCCCGCCACGTGTTTATCTCCGCTGC
>JAJXXG010000295.1 GCA_021781255.1 Acidobacteriota bacterium | reverse complement strand
GAACCTGCGCATGCAGGTGGCGGCGAACATTGGAGCGGGCTTGTCCGAACTGAACGAACCGTATTTCAATCTTTATCGGGAAAATCTCGGCAATATTGAGCGTTGGACGCGTGAGCATATGAAGGGACTCCCCGGCAGTTGCGTGCCGGAGACGATGCGCTTCAACGGGGCCGGAATCGAGTACGAGTCCGGATGGAAGCCGGTCTCTGTCGGCAAAGATTGTGATGCCGACTTCAAGCCTTATTACAACGCGCGAACTCTCTCGACAGGGGCCGAAGTGTCTCTGTGGATCTGGAGACAATATCTGGCTACGAATGATCGCCGGTTTCTCGTCGACAACTATCCGGTGATGGCTTCTTCCGCTCGATTTCTACTCGCTTACCAGAAGATGGGTCCGGATGGCCTTCTGCATACCAGCCCGTCCAACGCCCATGAGACGCAATGGGACGTCACTGACCCCACAACTGATATCGCCGCGATCCTCGCCCTCTATCCGGCAACCATCCAGGCTGCCAATCTACTCGGCAAGGATGCTGACTTGGTTCGTCAGCTGCAGACCGCATTGTCCAAAACTCCGCCGTTGCCGCGCGTGTACTACGATGACGAGCGTACCCTGGTACCGCCCTCTGTGCCGGAAGGTGCAAAGGACGTGATCGCTGAGTCCTATCTGCCCCAGGCGGAACAGCACAACATTGAAAACATCGGTCTTGAGCCCGTTTGGCCATACGACATCATCGGACAAGACTCTCCACTGTTTCCGCTTGCAGTGCGCACGTATGAGCATCGTCCGAACAAGTCGAAGGTGGATTGGAGTTTCGATCCCATACAGGCAGCGCGCCTCGGACTTGGCAATGAAGTTGCTTCGACTCTCATCGAGACCACAGAGAAATTCCAGGGGTTTGTTAATGGAATGGCAAATTGGACGATCGCAGGCGACGAGTTCTATGTGGAACAGGCAGGAGTGGTGGCGGAAGCGTTGCAGGAGGCGCTTGTTCAGGACTACGACGGGGTGATTCGTGTCGCGCCGGCGATTCCGCCGGGATGGGATTTTGACGGAAGCGTCTTTGTTCGCGGTAAAACCAAGGTAGATGTTCAGACGCGCAATGGCGTTGTGACTGCGGTCGTTGTAGAGGCCGGTGCTACGCAATCACTCAAGATTCTCAATCCATGGCCGGGCAGATCTGTTGCGGTCATCTCGGCGAAATCCACAAAGGCGATTCGTTCCGGGCTTACGGGCCGGGTCATCGAGTTTCCGGCTACCGCAGGCATTAGCTACCGGATAGAAAATGAAAAGACACCCGGGAGAACTGCAAATCACAGAACAGTGACCGGCACGCGTGCAACCGTTGCGAAGAGACTCGGCAGTGTTCAAATTGGACTATTTCCGAAGTAGGCCTAGTGATGGGGTGGACATTACCGCAAGGTACGATGAGTGGACCAGCGATGCTCAATGAGCAAGATGGAATTTGATTGCGCAGGAGAAATGTTTCGGAACTAACCTCCAGCTGTGCAAGGACGATCCGGAGCCAACGATTCATACCGCCTGCGTCTAGATCTAAGAGTTATGAAACTCGCGCCACGCCTCTACTTCCTGAAATCGGTGATCGGTGGTTACTGAGGGGTGAGGTGATCAGGGGTCGGGTTCAATCGGAATAGCATTTGCATGAGACGTGAGGAGATCGATGGCAGATGAAGGGAAGATCGCGCGCAGGGCCTTTCTGAAAGGCGCAGCGGGGGCGCTCGGAGCGGCGGCTCAGCTTGATGGCTTACCTTATTTCGCTCATGCAGAGAACCGGGCTGAAGCGGATCGAGATGCACCCGAGCGGGACAACTTCTATCCACGAATCTTTCGCGGCCCCGCTCTGAAGATGATCTCATTCCCCCTGGGTGGTGTTGCGGCGGGCAGCATCGGCCTTGGTGGCCGGGGCCAGATGCGAGACTGGGAGATATTCAATCGTCCCAATAAGGGCTTCTCTCCTTCCTATGCTTTTCCGGCAATCTGGGTACAATCGGGTAACTCGGAGCCGATTGCCCACGTGCTGGAGGCAAGAATGCTGCCGCCGTATGAAGGGCAGGATGGCCTTGGGTCGAGCAATGTACCTGGTCTTAGCCGGCTGGAAGGCGCTGTCTTCACAGGAGAATATCCTCTTGCGCACATTGATTTTCAGGATTCTTCGCTTCCGGTCTCGGTGAGCTTGGACGCGTTTTCTCCTTTCATTCCACATGAGCCGGACGACTCGGGTTTACCGGTAGCAGTGTTGCGTTACCGGGTCGCCAACCATCGATCGTCCGTGGCCAAAGTGGGAATCTGCTTTTCACTGGAAAATCCAGTCAAGGGGCAGAGTGCTGGAGGATCTCACCAGGAGAAGGATACGCGGCGGAATCAATACAAAACTGAAGGGACGGTTGCCGGTCTCTTGCTCGACAATCCCGGATTGCCGTCCGAGGATCCCCTGTACGGAAGTGTTGCTCTCAGTGCTGTTGTGAGTGATGGCGTGCGGATATCGCACTGGGAGGGCTGGCCGAGAGGACGCTGGTGGAACTCGCCGTTGCTGTTTTGGGATGCATTTTCAGCCGCTGGCGAACTCGGAGCGGCACCGGAACAGCAGAGTAGTGTGGCGGCTCTTTGCCAGCAGAAGACTATTCCGCCGGGTGAAAGCGGGGACTTCATATTCCTGCTTTCGTGGCACTTTGCCAACAGAACGCCGAATTGGTGCGGCTGGTCGGCGCCGGAAGGGAAAGGCGACACAATTATTGGAAATTTCTACGCCATGCGATTCAAGGACGCATGGGAGGCAGCGAAGTATACCGCGGCGAATCTGGGAGCGCTTGAAGAACGCACGCGACTGTTTGCTGGTGCTCTTCGAGAGAGTACCTTGCCGGGCGTGGTGAAGGAGGCCGCGAGCGCAAATCTTTCCACTCTGGCCAGCACTACGTGCTTCCGCACGGCTGACGGCGAGTTTCACGGCTTTGAAGGGAGTAACAATACCGAGGGCTGTTGCTTCGGAAATTGCACTCACGTCTGGAACTATGAGACATCGACCACCTTTCTGTTTCCATCGTTTGCGCGCTCTCTTAGAGAAGCCGCCTTTGGCTACTCAATGGATGATCAGGGAGGGATGCGCTTCCGGCAACTCCTTCCGGATGGGCATGCGCGCTTCGACACTGCGGCCGCAGACGGCCAAATGGGCCAGATTGTGCATGCCTATCTGGACTGGAAGGTGTCTGGCGATGACACGTGGGCACGCAGCATGTGGCCCAAGATACAAAAGGCCATCGCGTTTGCATGGGAGCCTGGCGGATGGGACGCTGAGAAGCAGGGTGTGCTGACGGGCGTTCAGCATAATACTTACGATGTTGAATTCTACGGACCCAATCCCATGTGCGGGATCTGGTATCTGGCGGCCTTGCGGGCCTGTGAGGAAATGGCACAAGCGCATGACGATCTTCCAAGGGCACGCCAATATCGACAATTATTCGAACAGGGAAGCAAGTGGGTGGACGCCAATCTGTTCAAGGGCGGTTACTTCGTGCAGCACGTGGTTGGCCGCAGAGCGGATCAGATTGCACCACATCTTCGCGCCGGGATGGGATCAGATGATCCCGAGCATCCCGAGTATCAGCTTGGAGATGGATGCCTTATTGATCAGCTTGTTGGGCAGTATCTCGCAGACGTCGCAGGTCTCGGAGCTCTGGTTTCCGCCGATCATATACGTTCGACGCTGAATTCGCTTCTTCGCTTTAACTACAAGCGCACTTTGGTGAATCACAACAATGTCGAGCGCACTTTCGCTCTCAACGACGAAGCCGCCCTGGTGATTTGTGATTATGCAGATTCGCCCAGGCCGCTCATTCCATTCCCCTACTTTGAAGAAGTGATGACGGGCTTCGAGCACTCAGCAGCCGCATTAATGATTTATTCGGATTTGGTTTCAGAGGGCGTGGAGTGCGTTGGCAATATACGCGCACGGTATGACGGGATAAAGCGAAACCCCTGGGATGAGGCAGAATGCGGACACCACTACGCGCGTGCAATGGCGGCATGGAGCAGCCTGGTTGGCCTCAGCGGCTTTTCTTATGACGGAATTAGGAAGACAGTCGCCGCAGTTCCCAGGGTTCCTCATCGCAAATTCCATTGTGTGTGGGCCAGCGGAACCGGATGGGGCACCTTTACCTATCAGCCGTCAGCATCAGGCGAGACGCAGTTTTCACTGCAAGTACTCCATGGAGAATTGAGCTTTCGCTCCTGCGAGATTA
>JAJXXG010000446.1 GCA_021781255.1 Acidobacteriota bacterium | reverse complement strand
CTCCGCCCAGTCCGAAACAAAGTCGGACAGTTTCACTATCGTCGGCATTATCAGCGATATTCCGCCATTTCCAGGCGACATCAAGCGCCCTCAGGTTTTGATTCCCTATTCGGTCACTAAACTCACCGATACTCTGATTGTTTCCTCCGCGCTTCCTGCCTCCGCACTCGAGCAGCCTGTTCGCCGTGCTATCGCCTCCGTAGATCCAAACCAGCCGCTCGCGGACGTAGTCACGGTCCGCGATTTGCTCGATCGCTATGGCTACGCCGGCCCGCGATTCACCTTGGCCCTCTTCGGAACCTTTGCTGCGATCGCCCTGCTGCTCTGCCTTGTGGGCGTCTATGGAGTGCTTTCCTTCCTCACCTCGCAGCGCACGCTCGAGATAGGGGTGCGTATGGCCTTAGGAGCAAATCGCGGCAGCGTCATCTGGCTGGTCACGCGCCAGGCTTGCCAGCTCGCGCTCATCGGAATCGCCGTAGGGCTGCCCCTGGTGTTTGTCGCGGGCCGTCTGGCAAAGCAGGAGTTATTCAACACCTCGCAGTATGATCCGGTGGTGATCGTGGCTGCCGTCGTGGTTCTGCCTCTGCTCGCGGTTGCGGGCACTTGGCTCCCGGCGCGCAGAGCCTCACGCATCGATCCGGTCAGAGCGCTGCGCACAGAATGAGGGATCTTCATATTCCGGGCTAGATCCTTTCGAGGACGCAACACCCCGAATCAGAGATGGCGCAAAAGCGCCACAAGAGAATTGCAAGTTTCGCATAGGAGCGGTCGCAGGCAAAAGACAATGGCTAAGAAAGGCAAGCACCCAACACTGAGTGAAGTCGCCGCGGTTGCGGGAGTCGGAACCACCACCGTCTCGCGCGTCATCAACGGCGGGCAGCGCGTCGATCCAAGAACTCTCGCACGCGTGCGCAGCGCAATTGAAGAACTGGGATATATGCCGAATCAGGCGGCGCGCATCCTCAAGGGACATCGCACGCGCACCATCGGCCTCATCATTCCCAGCATCGCCGACCCATTCTTCGCGGCTTGCGCGGAGGCCGCACAGGCAGTCGCGCGCGCCAACGACTCACTTCTGATCGTGACGACAACGCAGAACGATCCGCAGACCGAATTGGAAAGCCTGAATGTCCTGATGAGTCATCGCGCCGACGGCTTGATCATTGCACCGTCCAATTCTGAGAGCAAAGGCTTGCGCGACGCTCTGGTGCGGGTGGGCGTCCCCGTGGTCGCCCTCGACAGACCGCTTACCGGCTCGTCCATCCCATCCGTAGTTGCCGACAACTTCGTCGGCGCAAATTCAGCCACACAGCATCTCATCGAGCATGGTTATCAACGCATCGCCTGCCTCACCGGTGAGCTGAACCTTTACACGATTCGCGAACGTATCAGCGGCTATCGCGAGGCCGTCGAGTCTGCCGGACTCCCGTTCATCATGGACACATCAATCACCGACTACAAGTCCACCGAGCGTGCGGTGGAAAGCCTGCTCGACGGACCCGACCGGCCGGATGCCTTCCTGACCCTCAAGAACAGCACTACGATCTATGCGTTTGAGGCGCTGCAGAAACTCCACTATTCCATTCCAAACTCGGTTGCCCTGTTCGGGTACGACGATTTCGAGCTGGCAGAAGCGGTTCGGCCGTCCATCAGCGTTGTTCAACAGCCAATTGCCGAGATCGGGAGGAACGCGGCAGAGCTTCTCTTTGAGAATCTTCTGCGGCAAGGAAAAGACGGCCGCTTTGTCGAGCCGACTTATCCTAAACAGGTTCAGTTGGGTACACGGCTCGTCCGGCGCAGTTCCTGCGGGTGTACTCCGGTGATGGACTAGCCGCCGGCTGCGCTGGCGAAAGGCTTGCTGATCAGCTCTGGCTGCCGCACGGCACAAACCGGAGGGGTTCCTGCTCTGGGTTCGTCCTGCATTTTGGGATTGCAGGATGGCCCGCGTCTGTATATAGGTAGAGAGGGTTGGTGCCCGGCATCATGCAGGTTTGGGACTGTTCCTGGTTTTTGTGCTGCGTACCGGTGTGGTCTGGATGCTAAAATTCCAGCCAATTCATCCTGAAATGGACGCGACGTGAAATGAAGAAGTTGGATTACTACGAATTTCTCCAAATCAGTCCAAATGCCGAGGAAGAGACGATCCATCGCGTCTACCGGTTTCTCGCTGCCCGCTATCATCCGGACAATCCGGTTTCCGGAAATCCAGACCAATTCGCCACCCTGACGCAGGCCTATGATGTGCTGTCAAACCCCGCGCGCCGGGCGCAATACGACGCCGAGCGGGTAAGAGAGCAGGACGAGGTGACTCCGCTCTCCAGCACAATCGACTTTATGGACCAGCTCGAAGGCGAGACGAACCGCCGTCTCGCTCTCATGGCTTTGCTTTATTACCGCCGCCGCGAGAATCCCAATCGGCCAGAGGTTCCGCTCGCCGAAGTTGAAACCAGAATGGGCTTTCCCCGTGACTACCTGGACTTTACAACTTGGTACCTGCAGAAAAAGGGCTACATAACCAAGGCGGATAATTCCGATTTTGCCTTGACGGCAGATGGCGTGGACTTCGTAGAGACACAACGGGCTCACATCCCCATCCTCAATCGCCTGCTGACGACGGGAGCCACGCCCCCGGTTCCTGCGAATGGCAAGGTCTCAGGGGATTCCGAACTCGAAAAGGAAGATTCCGCCAAGAAGTCGCTTGGCCGCACCCGTAAAGGCGAGCGGCGAACCATCAAGGAGGACCGCAGAGCGGCCCCCGTGGAGCGGCGGCTCGGCGCAGGAGACCGTCGCCAGAGCAAGCCTGACTGGCGGTCGAATCCAATCGAGCGTCGCGTGAATATCGTCGATCGGCGCAGAAGCACGGCCGAGCGGCGCGCCCAGGAAGGAGATCGGCGCGCGAGCGGCACCGATCGGCGTTCCCATTCCGAGGAAGAGCCGGCGACGGACTAACTCCTTTTCTGAGTTGGTGCGATCTGGAGCCAAAAACCCAGAGTCAACGCGGGGAGCGGTGACCCGGCACAATGCAAAAAGGCCACAGCCACTCAGAAAATGACGCGGTTCTAAGCCTTGGCTCCGGCGAAATGCTCTTCAATCTCTTCCAGCGTCTTTCCTTTGGTCTCTGGCAGGAAGAACGCCGCCGTCAGGAAGTAGATCACCGTGAACCCTGCAAACACGAAGAACATCGCTGAGTAGCCGTACTTGCTGGCCACGGGTAGGAAGATCACCGCCAGCGTGGTCGAGACCAGCTGGTTGAGAACCAGCGCGATGCTCATGCCATTCGAGCGGATACGAGTCGGCATCAGCTCCGACAACGCCAGCCACACGCACACGCCCGGCCCGGCGGCATAAAAGCCGACAAAGATGTATAGGAAGATCGCCACCAGCCATCCGTGCCCTTCGCTCGGAATCGTCCCCACCACCGCGCGCTCAATCTTCAGTGGCGCATTTTTCGCGGTGTCCAGGTTCGCAAAGGGATTCTTGAAGAACGCATCCACCTTGCCCGAGGGCAGCGCTTCACTTCGCGTCACCTGAACGGGCGCGGCAGAGATATCGTCTGACCGGACGATGTTGGCAGCTCCTGTAAATCCTCCGTAGGAATAAATGACGGCGAGCGACGCATTTGCCGGGTTGATGGATGCAGCCGCCTTGCCGCCCGTTGCAGCCAGCATCTCTTTGGCGGTTGCCGGAGTGAAGTGGAGGTCGAGAGTCTGCCCGGAGTTCACCATGGCCTGCACCGCGGCACGACAATCCACGTTATGGCTTTCCGTCTGGCGGAAGAACAGCCCCACAATTACCATCGAGATCACGATTCCCGAGGTCCCCACAATCAGCAGGAACTTGCGCCCCTTCTTGTCGACCAGCGTCATCCCGATGATCGTCATCAGGAAGTTGACGACCGTAAAGATCACATAGCCCCAGTGCGACTGCAGGTCAGATAACCCGCTCTGGATCAGAATATTGGTGTTGTATCCAATTACCGAGTTAATGCCCGTCGCCGTGTTGCAAGCCAGAATCACGCAGGCCAGCAGAAACGGATACAGGTATTTGCGCTGCAACAGCGACTCCCTCACCTTCTGCCCTGCAGAGGTCTGCGCCTTCGCGGCCGCCGCCGTCACCTGCCTCTCCCGAATTTCCTTGTCAGCCTCTTCCGGGGTGCGCGAGCGGAGCAGCGCTGTTCGGGCTCGCTCCAGCTTGCCGCGACGGAACAGCCACCGAGGCGATTCGGCAACGAAAAAAGTGCCGAGCACAGACAGCACGC
>JAJXXG010000962.1 GCA_021781255.1 Acidobacteriota bacterium | reverse complement strand
TGCGAACCAGACCACGGAAAGCGCCAGTCCAAGCATGCCCATGAACCAGAAGCAGCTGCGCCAGCTGGAGAGATGAATGAGCCATCCAAAAATCGGCGCGAAGATAGGCAAGGCAAAATACTGCGACGAATTGAAGATTGCCGATGCGCGTCCACGCTCCGACGCCGGAAACCATGAGGCCACAATGCGCCCGTTGCCGGGAAACACCGGCGACTGAAACAGGCCGGAGAGTATGCGCAGAATGAAAATCGTAGTGAAGGCGACGCTGGCTGCCAGATAGCCTGCAAAAGCGGTTAGAAATGCGCAGATAGACCATCCGATGATGGCCATGCCGTAGATTCGCTTCGACCCGAAACGGTCGAGGAGGCCGCCTGACGGCAACTGACCCAGCGCGTAAGCCCAGCCAAAGGCGAAGAGCAGATAACTCAGGCGCTGAGCGTTCAGATGCATATCCTTCGGCATGGCCGCGACAGCCTGCGACAATGCCGAGCGATCGGCAAAACTGAAACAGCTGACAATAAACAGAATCGTGATGATGAGAAAGCGAACACGCGATTGCCGCTCTTCCGTCAAGTCCGCCCCTTTCTATTCTTTGCTTCCGGTCCACAGCATTGATTGACGGTGGAGTTCAGCCTTCTTCATACAACGACTGCAGGAGTCCACGAATGTAGCCATAGCAGAACGCAAAAGACTGCAGGCTGTTGGGGTCGGCATTGTCAGCCGCAACCGGCACGTGATCGGGCATCAGCATGTAGGTGTACCCAACTTCCCTGTAGACGCGGATCGCCCGGACGAAATCCACGTCACCCTCGTCGGGAAAGACTTCGACAAAGTCGTCGCGATGACCGCGGATGTTGCGGAAGTGCACGTTGAAGATCTTTTTCCTGGTTCCAAAGTAGCGAATCACGTCGAAGATCTGCGTGCCAGGATCATCGAGATCCTCCGATATCGTTCCCTGGCAGAAGTTCAGTCCGTGAAAAGGGCTCTCCTGGATGACAATAAACTTCTTCAACCCGTCGACCGTGCCGAGCACGCGGTTCACGCCCTGGTAGCCTTCGGGCGGAACGCCCGGATCCTGGGGATGGCAGGCCATGCGGATCTTGTACTCATTCGCCACGGGGATCACGCGATCGAGAAAATAAGTAATCCGCTCCCAGAAAGCGTCGGCGTTCACCACGCCGGCCTTGGTCAGCTTGGTCGCGGGATGAGCGGCGGAGAGCTTCCACTGATGGCATAGCGCATCGCCGCGGCCCGCCACGCGGCCCGTGCGCAGCACACCCAAAATGCTCATGTTGTACTTGATTGACGGAATGCCGGCCTGCGCGCAGTTACGGATAAGAATCTGCAACTGCTCGATATCGCGGTCACGCTCCGGACTTTCGGCCAGCATGATCGCCGGATGCTTCTCGCGGTCGATGTAACTCGATGCGAGAAATGGCGGCGCGATGCAATCCACACTGATGCCGTACTTCGCTGCCATCTCGGTCATGCGCCGCAGTTCGTCCACGGTAGCGTAAAGACGGTCGCCCGCGATCTCCGGGTAACCGCAGATGTTGCGCACGCCGTAGCGGGCCAGATACTTGAGGTGGGTGTCGTTTGTCGGTTCAGTCTGGTCGCCGAGTTTCATGCGCTCTTGGTCGCCGGCGGCGGCGCTTGCGCCCGCCGGTGCAGCTCCCGTTGATGCCAGCAGACCGGCGGCTCCGCTTGAAACTAGAAACTCCCTGCGATTCATCGGCGGTTTCCTTTGGCGCGTCCTCAACGTTGTATGTGAACAGGGGTAGGTCTGTAAAGTGGAGTGGTGCAGGTCAGGACGCTCTGCATGGGTGGATGTCTCAACCCGCTGCAAGAGCATCTCAAGATAACGCCCATGAACCGAGTCATAGCCGACGTCACCGGCAAGTCGCCGCGCCTGGCCGCCATGCGGGTCATTCCCGTAGCAGGCCAGGACAGCATGCTGCTCAACCTCAGCGGCGCGCATGGCCCGTACTTCACGCGCAACCTGCTTCTGCTTACCGACGAGACCGGCAACACAGGCGCCGGAGAAGTTCCCGGAGGAGAAAAAATTCGCCGCCTGCTCGAAGAGACGGAGCCGCTTGTCGTCGGGCAGGAGATCGCCGGCTGCTATCCGATTCTCGATGCAGTCTGGGAGCGATTTGCCGATCGCGACGCGGCAGGGCGCGGACAGCAGACCTTCGATCAGCGCGTAACCATTCATGCGATGACCGCCATCGAATCGGCCGTGCTCGATCTGCTTGGCCAATTCCTGGGAGTGCCGGTCGCGATGCTGCTGGGCGAAGGCCGGCAGCGCACAAGCGTGCCCGTGCTCGGGTATCTCTTCTTTGTAGGTGACAGCGGCAAGACCAGCCTTGGCTACCGGCAGCCGGGCGCAAGGGCGAGCGGATGGTTCCGGCTGCGCGATGAAGAGGCGATGACGCCCAATGCCATCGTGAGGCTGGCCGAGGCTGCGCAGGCGCAGTATGGTTTTAACGATTTCAAGCTCAAGGGCGGAGTGCTGGCAGGCCCGCAAGAGATCGCGGCCGTCGCGGCGCTGCACGAGCGCTTTCCCCAGGCACGCATCACGCTTGATCCCAACGGCGCATGGAGCCTGAAGGAAGCTATCGCGTTGTGCATGCGCAAACAGGATGTGCTTGCCTACGCTGAAGACCCCTGCGGCCCGGAGATGGGCTTTTCCGGACGCGAGATCATGGCGGAGTTTCGCAAAGCAACCGGCCTGCCAACCGCAACCAATATGATTGCCACCAACTGGCGCGAACTGGAACACGCAATAGCGTTGCATGCGGTCGACATTCCACTGGCCGATCCGCATTTCTGGACCATGCGCGCAGCGATACGCGTATCGCAGACCTGCCGCGAACACGGGCTGACATGGGGAGCGCACTCGAACAACCACTTCGATATCTCGCTGGCGATGGTGACCCACGTGGCGGCTTCTGCCGTGGGAAAAATCACCGCCGTTGATACGCACTGGATCTGGCAGGATGGGCAGCATCTGACGCACAATCCACTCCGCATCGAGAACGGCGCCATTGCGGTGCCGGAGCGGCCTGGCCTTGGCATCGATCTCGATCTCGATGCAATCGCCCAGGCCAACGAACTCTACCAAACAAAGGGACTCGGATCGCGCGATGATGCCGCGGCAATGCAGTTTCTGATTCCGGGCTGGCAGTTCGATCCCAGGCGCCCCTGCATGTTACGGTAAAACAGAAAATCCGAAAGCGCGGGAGCGGGAATGCGCTGCGCTACCATACGTCTATGGCGCCTGCAGAGCCTCAATATATCCGCATCAATGCCAGGGACAACGTTGCCGTTGTCGTGAATGAGGGCGGACTGCCCGCCGGAACCCGATTTGCCTCTGGCCTCGAACTGCGCGAGGACATTCCCGAAGCGCACAAAGTGGCGTTGACTCATCTCGCGGAGGGCGACGCAATTGTCCGCTACGGCGAGATCATCGGCATTGCGAGTCGCGCCATTACCCGCGGCAGTTGGGTGCATGAAGGGCTGATGAAGCTGCCGGAAGCGCCGCCGCTCTCGAGTTGCCCGCTTGCCACCGCGCCGCCTCCCGCGCTCGCGCCGCTCGATGGCTACGCCTTTCAGGGTTATCGCAATCCGGACGGCACGGCAGGAACCAGGAACATTCTCGGCATCAGCACCACGGTGCAATGTGTAGCGCCTACGGTGGAGCATGCCGTCCGACGCATTCGCGCCGAGATTCTGCCTCGATACCCGCACGTGGATGATGTGGTTGCCATCACGCACCCTTATGGCTGCGGAGTAGCCATTGATGCCCCGGGCGCAATCATTCCGATTCGGACTTTGCGCAATTTAGCGCTCCATCCGAACTTTGGCGGCGAGGTGTTGGTGGTAAGCCTCGGCTGCGAAAAGCTCCAGCCGGCGCGGCTTATGGCTGCAAGCGAACTCCCCATCCTCGAAAGTGAGCCCTCATACGCAGTGTTGCAGAACGCGCAGAGCGGCTTCGGCGAGATTGTGGCCAATATCATGATGCTGGCCGAAAAGAAAATCGCCCGGCTCAACGAAAACCGGCGGGTAACGTGCCCTGCCTCCGACCTCGTTGTCGGCCTGCAGTGCGGCGGATCGGATGCCCTGTCCGGCGTGACGGCGAATCCGGCGGTCGGCTTTGCCGCTGACCTGCTGGTGCGCGCCGGGGCGACGGTGATGTTCTCTGAGGTGACCGAAGTG
The DNA here is from genome assembly GCA_021781255.1 of Acidobacteriota bacterium. Next base: position 46 of record JAJXXG010000962.1, on the reverse strand, counting down.
CGCGACGCCGCCCACCTGCTCACCGCGCGCGCCGCCACTCCCGAGG
>JAJXXG010001227.1 GCA_021781255.1 Acidobacteriota bacterium | reverse complement strand
CGTTCTGCGAGCGCGTCCACCAGCTCCTGCATTCCGCCGCGCAGCGCGGTAAAGATTGCGGATGCTCCCTGTTCCCGCGCCCTGGACGAGTTCCTGGCCACCACCCGCATCTTCTTGTGCGCGGCCAGCATGCCGCGTGTCAGCGAGCCATGTCTGGCTTCCATCTCGACCATGCGCGGGAGGACAGTTTGCGCGCTGAGTTGCGTGGCGTCACCGCCATAGATGCCGCTCAACAGGGGATCCGCCAGGCGATCGACGGCCTCCCGGCCAAAATGCCGTTCCACCAGCGCGGCCACGGATTCGTCGCCCTCGCTGGGCCGCGGCGGATGCAGCAGCTCGAGCGCCATGCGCATCTTGGTGCGAAGGCTGAACAGGCTCGTCATGGCCGTGGGAACAAGCCGGGTCGGCACCAGAAACATCAGGCCATCGGGCAAAGGCACCAGGCGATTGCGACAGACAATGTAGGTCTTGCGGGCTGCGTCATTGGAAGGGATCAGCTCGCTGCCGAGGCCCAGTTCACGGCAAAGCTCGGCCGCGGCGGATTTCTCCGTAAGGAACGAATCCGGCCCGCGTTCGAGCACCGCGCCATCCACGACCTCAGAGGCCAGCGCGCCGCCGAGCCGAGGCCGCTCCTCAAAGAGCGTGTAACGAACATCAGAGCCGCCCGCGCGCGCCTTTTCGAGTTCATAAGCCGCTGCCAGCCCCGCAGTACCGCCGCCAATGATTGCAATCCGCATGCCTCGTCCCTACTCCGGCTTTATGGACAACCGCGCGTCATCCCTGTCCCGCTTGTCTAGTCTAGCGTCCTGGATCGCACGGCGCCCTATCGACCAGCCTGCGATTGCCATGGCAGGACGGGATATCTTCCCTGCCGGGTGTTGCCGCCGGCGGGTGAGGCCTGCGGCCGGAGGCGAAGGCAGCAAGGGCGCAGCGGCCAGCCGTGTGGAGACGGTGCGATGTGGAATCAGAGAACCTGCAACGCCGGATCGGCACAGGCGAGGGTTTTTTGGAGCCCCCTAGCGAAACTCGATGTGCCGGTGCCGGCCGGGTAGCCGGACGCGGCTCGACTCAAAGCTGACAATCTTCCATACGCCCTGCCCGTTGCGGACGTACACCCGCGTATAGCGATAGTTGCCAGTGACCTGACCATCGGGGGTGGTGGCCATGACGTTGGCGAGCGAGGTAACCACCGCCGTGGCGCCGTAGAAGCGCACCTTACGGTCAGTGACGGTGAGCGAGGCAAAGTGGACACGGCCGGAACGCAGATTTTCGAGGGTTTCGTCACGCGACTGGAGGGTGCCGGAGGGAGTAATCGCCATGAAGTCCCCGGCCAGCAGGGAATCCATGGTCTTGACGTCGCCGCTGAGGACAGCAGTGCGCCATTCGTCTTCGAGCTGGTCAATCTCGTGGCGGCTTTCGTGCTTTTGCGCCAGCGAGAGGCTAACGGCAAACAAGGGCAGTGCAGCCACCATCCATGCAAGAGCGGCGGCCACGACCCATCGTGAGTACGAGCGGCGGAAACGAGCAGTGCTCAGTGTGGCGCACGATGATCCCGACATACGCGTACACGGTAGTACCGGGACCGGGTGCAGGTCAAATGGAAAAATCGGAAATAAGCATAACGGTAGTTTCATGTCCAGATTACCGTTGCTTTCTCGAACAGGGATTGGACGAGATGGGAGCGCAAAAGGGAGCGAGCCGCGGAACATCATAGAATTTCAAGGAGGTTGCGTATGAAACAGATACTGAAGTTTGTACTGGGCGCTCTCGTCCTCACTACCTGCGCGGACATGCGTGCGCAGGACACTCGAGTTGTCAAAGAACCGGTCATTCCTCCTGTTTGCACTACCCTGCTTGCCCATTTACGGTCCGCGGGCTCCGACATCAGCGCGCCTGACGCCGACGCCGGCGGCAACCCTGCCACCTCCGATGAGGCCAGGTACGAACGCAGCGTTTACGTCGCCGCGCACGACAAGGAATCCCCGCTCGATACCGCGCGCATTCAGCAGGCATTGGATAGCTGCGGAAGAGGCAGAGGCGTTCTGCTCAAAGCCACGGGGACGCGCGACGCCTTTCTAACGGGCCCACTTGAGCTCCGCACCGGGGTGACCCTCATCGTGGACAAGGGCGTTACGCTCTACGGCTCACGAAACCCTGCCGTCTATGAGACGAAGCCGGGCAGTTGCGGCGTTATTACCCGGCCGGCTCACCTTATGGATCATGTCGAGATGAATGGATGCCGGCCGCTCATCTCGGCCGACCATGTCTCCGATGCAGCGGTTATGGGCGACGGAGCGATCGACGGCCGGGGAGGCGAGCGCATGCTGGGGAAGGAGATGAGCTGGTGGCAGCTGGCTGAACTCACGCGCCCCGGCTATGGCCACCAGGTTTCGCGCCTGATCGAGGCCAATTTCGCTGACAATTTCACGCTCTATCGCATCACGCTGAAGAACTCACAGAATGCGCATGTGAATTACAACAACGGCAACGGCTTCACGGTTTGGGGCGTGAAGATCGACACGCCCAAGCGCGATGCGCGCAACACGGACGGCATCGACCCCGGCAACGGCGCAAGAAATATTACCATCACGCACACTTACATCCGCGACGGCGATGACAATATCGCCATCAAAGGCGGCGCAGGCGGGGTAAACGACATGACCGTGAGCCATAGCCATTTTTACTGGGGTCATGGAATGGCGATTGGCAGCCCAACCATCGGCGGCGTGGGGCACCTGCTGGTCACCGATCTTTCACTCGACGGCATGGATAACGCGATCCGCATCAAATCAAACGGCTCGCGCGGCGGATTAACCCACGACGCACTCTTCGACAATATTTGCGTTCGCGACTCCAACAACCCCATTGTGCTCGATACCGGCTACACCGGCGGCGGAGACGTGAAGGGCGACCATCCACCCACGATGCGCGATGTCACCCTGCGCAACGTGCGCATCTCCGGCGGCGGCAAGATCTCGTTCAACGGCTACTCGCACGATCACCGAATTGCGGTCAGGCTCGATGGCGTTTACCTTACCGACGATGCCGACTACACCTACTCCGTGCATTACGCGGACCTGGCGCTCGGGCCGGGCGCGGTCAACCTTAGACTGCCTGCAGGCACCGACTCAACCATCCACGGCACCCCGGCCGCGCAGGGGACGCCAGCATCCTGCAAAACCATGTTCGCCCGGTTCCCGACGGAGTGAGATTGCCGGCTTGTGCGGCAGGGGAGTGACCGGGGTATTTTTGAAGCTCCCGGCGCGGCAGGCAGCGCTCGTCAGCGGCCTGCCGGCAGGAATAGCTGATCGGAAGAAGGCTGCGCAGAAGGAACGTCTTCCCGCCTGCGCGCCTATGAAGCCACCGCATCAGAAGACATACTTCAACGCAAACTGCGCTTCGCGCGCGGTCGGTTCGTTCTGTCCGTTCGGCATGGTGCTGGTGATTGTTCCAAACGTCGTGCTGCTTGGACTAGGCACCGTGTAGAAGTTCGGGTCGTTCAGTTCCGTGTGGTTGAGCACGTCGTAGTATTCAGCACGGAACTGCAGGTAGCTCTTGTGATAAATCGGGAAGTTGCGCAATACATCAGCATCCCAGTTGGTAAGCCGCGGACCGCGGAGAGAGCCCTTGACGACATTGCCGAATCCGGTTCCAGGGCCGTTTTGCACGGGGACGGAAAAGGCGGCAGGATTGTACCAACTGTAGCAGGGAGCGCCTGTCCGGCAGTTGCCGAGACCTCTCCCCTTCCTGTAGGCCGGCAGGCTGAAATTCTGCTCGGCGCGATCCTGGAGCTCGCCGGTCAGGGAGTTGTCTACAAACGCATCGATTGCGGTCAGCGCGTCCCCGGACTGGCTCGAAACCAGGCCGCTTGTGGACCAACCGTTCGCAATCGCGCGCAGGATACGGTTGCCCTGGCGCAATTCGGGAAATTGATAGACGTAGGACGCGTTGAAGATGACCGGGTGGTCGATCTGCGCGTTGCCGGTGTCCAACGCCTTGATGTTCTGCACCCGTGCGGCCGCCGGAACACCGGTTGCGTTCGCGGGATAAAGCGGATAGACATACGATTGGAGTGGATTCAAGTCTTCGGTGTTTCCCAGCATCACAAGCGGCATGTCATCGAGCGTGTGGGACCAGGTAAAGTTAACCAGCAACGACAATCCTTGCGACATCTTTTTCTGCAGCGTCGCCTGCAGAGAGTTGTAGCTGGCCTCGCCGCTCATATTTCCGAGAACGATCTGGGCGTAGCTGGACTGACAACCCGCGGAGGTG
>JAJXXG010000785.1 GCA_021781255.1 Acidobacteriota bacterium | reverse complement strand
GCCAATGACGTTTCCGGTGCGCGTCAGGCCGCTCTCTGCGCCGGCTTTCTGCACGCGTGCAATGCCAAAGTCGACAATCTTGGCCTGGCCGTCCGGCTGGACGATGACGTTGGCCGGCTTGATGTCGCGGTGGACCACGCCGCGCTGGTGAGCATAGCCAAGAGCTGAACAGACCTGCTCAATGATGCTGAGCTTCTCCACCAGCGAGAGCTGCCTGCCGGAGGCGATGATCTTGTCCAGCGGCTCGCCCTGCACATACTCCATGACGATGAACGGAACGCCGTCCTCATCGCCAAGGTCGTACACGATAACAATGTTCGGATGCTGAAGGATGCCGGCCTGCGCCTCACGATAGAAGCGCTCCAGCATGTCCGGCTGGCCGGAGAAGCCTTCGGTGAGCGTCTTGATGGCAACAAGTCTACCAATGCGGCGATCTTCCGCGCGATAGACCACTCCCATGCCGCCGCGGCCCAGGATGCCCGTGATCTCGTACTTGCCAATCTTCTTTTTTACGGTCGCATCCACGGTATCAGGGTCGTATCCACGGTTATTGTCGGGGGTAAGGAGTATTTTGCAATACGCATTGCCCCGAGCAAAACAAAATTCGGAAAGTTAGTTGAGTGAGGTAAGAGAATACCAACAGGGGATCGCGCTAACCAGCAGAAATACGGTAGCATGATTCCTGCCTGACAGCCAAGAACTTCCCCAGTCCCGCTGTGCCGGAGGGCTTCTTTTGCAACCGCCGTCATTTTGCTTACTTCGGATCGGGGGCGGACGAGGGATATGGGGTGCCAGTCTTGGCGGGGGAAGGACCACATGTAGATGCTTGCCCTGAGAGGCGGCAGGCAATATGGGCTTTTGTGGTTACCAGGCGGCTGGCCCGGAACGCAGCACATGTACAGAATGACCCGTAAGAGGCTCGATTGAATGGATATGGAGAGGGCGTTGAAGCTGAATATTGCAGCACTGACCGACATTGGCTGCAAACGGACTAACAACGAAGATAGCTTCGGCTACGATCTGGCATCCGGGATCTTTGTGGTCTGTGACGGCATGGGCGGCATGGCGGCGGGAGAAATCGCCAGCAGCACGGCGGTCAAGGAACTGCTGGGGCATTTCGGTAGCAATGCGACATCCGAGGCGTCCTGCGAGGAGCGGCTGCGTGCCTCGATTGTTCACGCCAATCAAGAGGTGCGGCAGCTCGCGAAATCCGATGAGACCTTTCGGGGCATGGGAACGACCCTTGTTTCAGCCTGCGTGAATGGAAGAAATTATGTGATCGGCAACGTGGGCGACAGCCGGGCTTACCTGTTGCGCGCGGGAGCTTGCACGCAGATTACATACGACCATTCTTTTGTGGCCGAGCAGGTGCGCAAAGGCTCAATGAATGCCGAGGAGGCCCGGGCCTCTCCTTTCCAGTCGCTGATTACGCGAGCCATTGGAACCGCGGACTCCGTTGAGCCGGACTTATTCCCCGGCGTTTTTGAGAACGGGGATATCCTGCTGCTGACCTCGGATGGGCTAACCCGATACGCCGACGCGGATGCGATCGCAGAGATACTGATGGGACACCAGAATCTGCAGGAAGCGTGCCAGGCCCTGATTGAAACCGCAAAAAGCCAGGGTGCCGCGGATAATGTAACGTGCCTGCTGATTCAGTTTCCGGGAGAGGACGAAGGCTCGCAGACCGGCCAGGCGTGAGGACCGTGTCCGTGCACGCGGAGATAGAGACCATAGTTTTCAAAGCCCACTATCTTTCTCATCCGCGCAACGATTTCCGGGGTAAACTCGGTTGGGTAGAGGAGGGAGCGCCGCAATGGCCTTACAGGTATGTATGGGAGCAATGATGCAGTGTTCGTTTGGCATGGCGCCAAGTTCATTGGTTGTCTTGCCGACGAACCGGGTGTTCACAAACCAGATGCCGGACGCCAACATCATGGACCATATCCCGATGGTCAATATCATGCCCTTCGGTATGTGCCAGTCGCCTTCTAACCCGACCGTAGCTGCAGCAACGGCTGCCGCCCTGGGCGTGCTGACGCCCATGCCTTGTGTGCCTGCGACTCCATCTCCCTGGGTGCCCGGCGCGCCAACGGTGCTGCTCGCCAATTTCCCCACACTGGACAACACTTCCCAGTTGATGTGTATATGGGGTGGTGTTATTACATTTACCAATGCTGGTGAAGAGACTATCGAGGTCCCGTAGCTCCAAACTGAGAGCGCCCGCCTGCCGCCATCGAAAGTGATGTATCCGCTTCCCTGAAAATTTCTCCTGATTTTTTACTTGGAATCGTATAGTTTTCAAGTGGTCGATCCGCACCAGAAGGATTCCCCATGAACGAGACCCTCCCTGTGACTCTAGGCTTTGCAGCCGCCACGGATATTGGTTGCAAGCGCGGCAATAACGAGGATAGCTTCGGCTACGATGCCGAGCGTCATATCTATGTGGTGTGCGATGGCATGGGCGGAAGCGCCGCCGGAGAGGTGGCGAGCGGAATGGCCGTGCGCACCCTGGTGGAGAGTTTTGAAGCGCAGACTCTGAACACCGGCGACCTGTTACCTCCGGTGGAGGAGCGCCTGTTTCACTCGATTCACGCGGCGAATCGGGCAGTGCGCAAAGCAGCAGAGGAAAATCCGGAACTGCGTACCATGGGCACGACCCTGGTGTGTGCCTGCCTGGACGGGAGTCGGCTGGTGGTGGGGAATGTGGGCGACAGCCGGGCGTATTTGATCCGGCAGGGCACCTGCATGCAGGTCACGCTGGATCACTCGCTGATTGAGGAGCAGCTGAGGAGCGGCATGATGACGCCTGAGATGGCCGCCGCATCCAACATGCAATCCGTGATCACGCGCGCCATCGGCGCAGAGGATACGGTTGAGCCCGATCTTTTTGCAGTCGATCTCAGCCTGGGCGACATGCTTCTGCTTGCCTCCGACGGGCTTACCCGCTATGCGCAGCCGGAAGACATCGCAATGACAGCCTCCTCTGGAGAAGATCTCACGGCGATTTGCAATGGCCTGATCGAGATTGCCAAGCAACGCGGAGGTGCCGACAACATCACCTGCGTGCTGCTGAAGGCGGTTGAAGCCGCGCCTGCCTTGCAGAACGAGTGAATCGCAGTATCGCGTATTACGACATTGTAAAAGAAGGTCGGCGCTTCCGAATGGTTGCGCCGACCTTCTTCTTACGGCTTCTGATATAGCATCTCTGAAAGATGCTTTAGTGGGGCTTAACGACGGTTGATACGCAGCCCAGCCCGGAGAGGGAATCGGGCGACAGCAGGTCCGCGCCGGGTCCTGTTACCTCAAAGCTGACGATCTTGGATGCTCCGCCCGACTGGTCGATGCGATGACCGGCGACGGAGGTTGAGGTCACAATCGGGAAGTTCAGGTGCAATCCAGAATCCGACCGGACGACCTGAGCCGTGTGGACAAGCTGGAAGAGCGCCCACGGTCCCTGGAACGAAAGCACCTCATTGGAGTCGTAGATGAGCGAGGCCTGATGCGCATCCGCGCCGCTCCAGTGGAATTGCTGAGTTGAGCTGCCGTTCGGGATGCGCTGACCGTCCACCACGAGCGTCGCGCTTTGGACGCCCTTGCTGGGAAGGAATCGCAGCCCAAAGTTGAACGCCGGGTTCTTTGCGCCGGGCGCGTAGAAGCCGGAGGAGATGTGCGCCACCCGCGAGAAGTATTGCGCAAATCGCGGGTTCACCGGTTGCGGCGCTGCGGGGGCGGGAACATACTGGGAGCCCGCCGGCATCAGATATTGCTTGAGCGCTCCGTTGTACATGGTCCACGCGATTCCCGTGTCGGGTGCAAAGACTTCGTTGACCTCTGCCATGCTTGCCTGCACGCTGGCGTTGGGTGCGAATGGGAACTTGCCAAGCAATGCGTTCATGGCTCCGCAGATCTTTTGTCCAGCGCCGTTCGCCTGGGCTCCGGGAGACGGAGGCAGTTTTGCGGCGCATTGAATGGGAGCCTGCATGATGGCTAGCACCGTGTTTTCTGTGTGCATCTGGGAATCGATGCTGAACGCCTGCGCTGTTTGGCGCGCGGCAACGTCTGCCGCGGAGGCTGCGCTGATGACCGGGGCATAGGCTGCCGGATCACTGCCTGCAGTGGGATTCTGGGCAACCTGGGCTACGGCGCTTGAGAGGGTCAGCAATGCGTTGATGTAGTTCTGATTGCCCGGTCCGATAAAGCGGTTTGATGCATTGGGGTCCACCAGAACCTGCGTGGACTGGAAGGCGGATTTGATCTGGGGATCGGCCACC
>JAJXXG010000203.1 GCA_021781255.1 Acidobacteriota bacterium | reverse complement strand
TTGAGCCAGGGCCGGAACAGGACAGCGGTCGGCGTCAACGCCTATCTCGGCGCTGCTTCCCTGCGCATTGGCAATGACTGGCAGCCGCAGCTCTTGCGCGGCATCGAATTCGCGGACGTCTTTTATCGCTTCCGATCGCGCTTCGCCCAAGCCTTACAGCATGGAGCGAGAGTGGCGCACCGCGCTGGAGAAGAAGGGGATCGACTTTAGCCGCCCCACTCCGCTTGAAGATCCGCGTCGGGCACTGCCATCTGACGCGCTCAACAACCGGAGCCGCGCCGACGTTGACCATGCGACTCTCCAGGCCGTCGACGCGGACAGCACAGCATCGGCAGGACCAACGTGATGCGATCGTCACCGGCCTGAATCAACGCGGTCTTGCGACGGCACAAAGAAACCGCTCGCTCAAAACTGCACGCTCTGGAGCATTCTCTCAAAGGTTGGGTTCAAGCGGTCGTAATCGCCAGCCGGGGCGACAAAGACAAAATAAACGACCGATCCATCGGGACGCGGAACCGTCACAAGCCGGTCTTTCTCCTTCTGGGATTGGCCATTTGCGTCCGCGAACGGCGAGACGGACTCCATCGACACCGTCCGCCCGCGCGCGCCCCCGACTGATATTGCGGAGATACTGCCCACGGACCGCAGGCCTCTCTCTGCGCTCTCAAGGCTGCCTGCAATCTGACTGGTGATCTGGTCGATGTTGCCGGCGTTGCCACCGGGGCTCATGGCATTGATCACCACCCCGTAACCGACTCCGCCATCGGCCACGCCGGCGCTTGGAGCAATCATTACCGATTCCCCCTGCTGCTGCGGTGCCATCACCTGCCAGTTCAGCGGCCGCACAATCTTTGCCAACCCCACATCGGTCAGGATGAAGGAGGAACTGGGTGCAACAGCGCTCCAGGAAACCGCTTTCGCGGCAACGGAGCCGGTTCCCATGGGAACGCTTCCTGCCGAACTCGGCGCAGCCGGCGCGCTGCCTGTGCTACTGGCGCCATTCGAGTCTGTGCCGAACATAGCAGGAGGAGGCGCAAACACCGCGCCATTTTTCTTGTTCAGGCTGGCCCACTGGCCGGTTTTGGCTCCCTGCGCGATCTGATCTGCCGAATACGCCTTGACCTGCAGGGCATGGTTGCGAACCGCGGCAAACTGCGCGTTGTCGGTAGCATAATTCTCTGAAGGCCAGCCCTGGATCTCGCTGCGAATTGCCTCTTCACGGTTACCCGGATTGGGATGATCGCTGAGAAACTGCGGCGGTATACCACCTTGCGCTTCGAGCGCTTTGAAGAAATTCGCCAGTTCCATGGGATTGTAGCCGGTGCGCTGCATAATCATGGCGCCAACGCCATCGGCCTGAGCTTCGTCGCCGCGCGAATACCTGAGTGTCATCAGGTTCGCGCCCATCTGCACGCCGGCGGCGCCAAGCGTTCCCAGCACGCCGCCCATATTTCCCAGGATGGAGCCGGCAATTCCCTCCAGGCCCTGGGTAAACTGCGCCTGCTGCATCTGCTTGGCCGAGTGCTGCATGTAGACGTGCGACATCTCATGAGCCATCACGCCTGCCAGCTGAGCCTCGTTTTGCGCAGCGGTAATGGTGCCGGAGTTGATGAAGATCTGCCCCCCGGGCAGGGCAAATGCGTTAATATCCTTTTCCGCAAGCACGTGAAACTGATAAGGCCAGGTCCGCGCCTGCGGGATCGTGCCCACCAGACGGCTGCCGATCTTGCGAACGTACTGCGTCTCCAGGCTGTTATCGGGCAGAACCGGCATCTGCTGGTAAACCAGCTTTGCATTCTGCAGGCCGATCTGTTCTTGTTGCGCGCGGCTGATCGACACCTTGCCGGGGTCGGGCAAGGTTGGCATCGCTTGTTGAGCCCGGCAGGGAACGGCGAGGATGACGGGACACGCCAGTACGGCAAGCAACGCGGACCGCGCAATAAGGCATTTCGTTTGCAACGCCATGCGCCTTCTCCTATGCGGGGAATCCATCTATCTTACTGCACCCCTGCCTGAGCGGACAACGATCTAAAACGCGGCTGTCGATCGGCAAGACCACTGCACACCCGTCGCGCCTTGTGCAAAACTTTGCCAGGCCGGTTGACAAGTTCAACGATTCGTATATTAATTATGTCGTTAGTTAATTATGAACGCATCCAGCAAGCTGAAACGCAGTCCGGGACGGCCGGCAGCCGACACCGACGCCCGCGAGCAGTTGCTTGCCGCCGCCACCGAACTTTTCGCCGCGCACGGTGTGGCGGCCACGCCTTTTGCCGCTATTGCCAGGCGGGCCGGCCTTACGCCCGCCATGATGCACTACTACTTCAGGGACCGTGACCACCTGCTCGATTGCGTGGTGGAAGAGAAGATCGCGCCGCTCCTTGCGCGGGTCTGGGATCCTGTTGATTCCGGCATCGCGCCCCAGGAACTGATGCATGGCATCGTGGAACGCCTGGTGGCCGGCATCGAGCGCGCGCCATGGATCCCTTCAACGTGGATGCGCGAAGTGCTCAATGAAGGCGGCTTGCTGCGCAACCGCGTTCTGCGCCGGCTGCCCCTCGACAAGACGCGCATCCTGAGCTCGGCGTTGAAGCAGGGTCAGGCACGCGGCGAAATCGATGCGGACATCGACCCGGTCCTGGTTGTCTTTTCCATGCTCGGACTCACGATGATGCATCTGGCCACCGCGGCTTTTTTTGCGCAGGCCTTTCATTGCCGTCAGCCGCGCCCGCAGGCGATTGGACGCCACGTAACCGCCCTGCTGCTGAACGGATTGAAACCGGCAGGAAAAAGGGCCCGCAAAAGCAAGTGAGATTGGAGGGACGCGTGCATTTAAGCCGACCATCAGGACGCATCATGATCCTCAGCGCGTCGATCGCGGCAGCTCTCGGCGCGGCAGGCTGCTCGCATTCACCCGCGAATACCTACCAGGGCTACGTCGAGGGCCGGTTCGTTTATGTGGCTTCGCCCGAAAGCGGCCGCCTGGATCAGCTCGCCGTCACCCGCGGGCAATCCGTCGCTGTCGGGCAGCCGCTCTTCGTCTTCGACCAGGAGCCCGAAGCGTCCGCATTACGCAATGCGCAGCAACTGCTTGCGAGTTCGCAGTCGCGCCTGGCCGACCTTCAATACGGAAAGCGTCCTCAGGAGATCGACGTGACCCGCGCGCAGCTCGCGCAGGCAAAGGCTCAACAGCAGGCAGCCGACGCGATTCTCCTGAGTGACAGGAAACAGTACGCAGCCGGAGGCATCGCGCAGACCGAACTGATCAACGCGCAAGAGGCTGCGGACAGCGGCGCGGCCCGTGTGCGCGAGCTTGAGGCCGACCTGGCCGTCGCCGCCCTGCCCGCGCGCGAGGATCAGATCAAGGCACAACAGGACCAGGTCGCCGCCGATCGCGCATTGCTCGCGCAAGCTCAGTGGCGCCTCGATCAAAAGAGCATCGCCGCGCCGCGGCAGGGCCTCGTGTTCGATACGCTTTACCGCCGGGGAGAGTGGGTATCCGCGGGCAGCCCCGTGGTGCAGCTGCTGCCTCCTGAGAATATCGAGGTGCGCTTTTTCGTCCCCGAGACTCTCGTCGGCAGATTGAAGCTGGGTGAAAATGTGCAGGTGCGCTGCGACGGGTGCGCAGCAGCAGTGCCGGCGGCCATCAGCTTCATCTCCCCGCAGAGCGAATACACGCCTCCCGTGATTTACAGCAACGAGAACCGCTCCAAGCTAGTCTTCATGATCATTGCCAGGCCCCCGGATGCAAGGGCAGCCCTGCTGCATCCCGGCCAGCCTGTGGAGGTCGCGGTCGAATGACGACGGTTGCCAATCCGGAATACGCCATCGACGTGAGGGGTCTCAACAAGCGCTTTGGCGAGAAGCACGTGGTGCGCGATGTCTCGCTGCGCGTCCGCCGCGGCGAGATCTTCGGCTTCCTCGGCCCGAATGGCAGCGGCAAGACCACGACGATCCGCATGGTCTGCGGACTGCTCAAGCCCGACGCGGGCAGCGGCACCTGCCTCGGCCACGACATTGTCCGCGAACGCGAAGCCATCAAGCGCAAGGTTGGCTACATGACGCAGCGGTTCTCCTTCTGGGAGGATCTCTCGATCGCCGAGAATCTGGACTTCGTGGCACGCATGTACGAGATTCCCCATCGCAAAGAAGCTGTACGTCATGCCATCGATACCCTGGGCCTGGCCTCGCGCGCGCGTCAGCTTGCGGGAACTCTCTCCGGCGGGTGGAAGCAGCGCATGGCGCTCGCGGCCTGCATGCTGCACCAGCCCAGCCTGCTGC
>JAJXXG010000314.1 GCA_021781255.1 Acidobacteriota bacterium | reverse complement strand
AAGATGAAACTCATCACTTCACGTGCGTCCTTCGGCTTCATACCGTTCACCTGGACGGTACCCTCGCTCGCGGGGTTCAGGCCTGAGATGATGCGCAGCAGCGTGGTTTTGCCGCAACCTGACGGGCCAAGAAATGTGACGAATTCACCGCGTTCTACCGTCAGCGAGAGATTATGCAGCACGGTTGCGCCGGTGCGGAAAATCTTCGAAACCCCTTGCAGCTTCACTTCCGGCACTGCGCCTTCCAGCCGCTTCACCATGCATGCTCTCCCTTCAATGGGAGCAGGAGCGCCGAGGCGTGCTCAGGATCGTGAAAGATGCGCTGCGTGGATCGCGACCAATTCCATGGGTCAGCAAGTTGAGGATGCGTGCCGTTGGAAGGATTGCGGTCATAAAGCGGAAACGCAGAGCTGGCAATCTCCAGCCGAAGCCGCTCGCCGGAGGCAAGAACGAATGCACTGGGCTCAAGGGTAAACTCCCAGCAATGGATTGTGTCCGATTGATAATCCGTCTCGCGAAAGAGCCATGAACTGCGTGCGATGCCGATACAGATGAATTCCGCGCGGCCACTACTTGTGACGCGTACAAGCTTTGCGGTGAAGTCAGCGCAGGAGGCGGAAGTGGCCGCGAAGAGACGCACGCGCGGCTGACCAAAGATCTCCACCTCAAGCGTGACAGGTGGTGAAGTGTAGACGAGCAGATTGTTGCCCAGCTCCATTTGTGCCTGGTCAAATGAGCCGCTGAGTGCCTGCGGACCTCCCGGCGCATGAACAGGAACTTCGGGGTCATAGACGAAGACGTCGCACGGCTCCTCTGACGAGGGCGCGGCCATCGAAAGCGCGCCGTCTCCCTTGCGTGAATTGGCGTTACCGGAGCTGTGGAGAAAGAGAGAATACTGTGCTTCTTCAGGCCAGTCATTTGCGCTGCGCCATTGATTTGGCCCAAGCGAGAAATAACGCACGCGAGGTTCGCCAACCAAATCTCCTGAATCCTTGAGCCAGTGATCGAACCAACGCGCGAGCACTTCGTCCGTATCGAGATTTGCGGCGGGTCCAAAGTTTACTTCGCCAGCACGATCACCCCAGGGGATGTGGATCCATGGCCCAACAATCAAATACTGGTGCATGCGAGCGGATTCGGAACCTGTTGCCTGCCGCAAAGCACGATAGCCGGCGATGGAACCCTCGAGGTATGTATCGAACCAGCCGGCGATGTGCAGTGCTGGTATGGTTATCCGGTCGAGCCTGGCGCTTATGTCGAGCGAGGACCAGTATTCGCCGGACTCGCGATGGGCGATCCAGTCACGCAGATAGGAAGGCAGGGCAGGATTGGTGATTGCCGGGTGTTCCGCATATGGCGCATGCAGCGATTGTGTTCGGATGCTGCTCCATTCAGTCTCCAGGCGCACGCTTGTTTCATGCAAGCCCAGCACCCTTGCATCCTCGCGCAGCATCTGGATACCCCAGCCAAGAGTTGAGCTGAGCCTGAGCGCTCCCTGGTGGTAGAACCAGCCATGATAGAGATCTGCAGCCGTCATGTGTGGGGCGATGCAGGCAAGTCCTTCAGGCTGCTCGGCGGCGGCAAGCAGTTGCGTGGCGCCCTGGTAAGAGAATCCATACATGCCGATGCGTCCGTTGCATGCCGGGTCACTGCGCAGCCATGCGATGGTCTCCGCGCCGTCACGCGCCTCGTGACGGAAGGGATAAAAGCTGCCCTCTGAATCGCCGCGCCCGCGCACATCCTGGATCACGACGTAATAGCCGCGCCGCGCAAACCACGCCGGATGCGCATAGACGACCGTGGAGGCGATATCGCGCCCATAAGGCTGGCGCATCAAGAGCGTCGGCCAAGGTCCATCACCCGGCGGATAGTAGTGGTCGGAGATCAGGTCAACTTCGTCGCTCATGCGACAAGCCACGTTGCGCTCCAACCGCACGCCACCGCCAAAATCAATGCGCGGCATGGTCAGGCTCCGTGACTGGGTGAGAAGTGGAACATGGCGATGAGCAGTTCCGCTATACGCGCGGCTGCCTCATTCGACCACTTTTCGCCATGTTCAGCGGTGGCAGGCGTGGGATCGCCGAGAACACCGCTGGGCGCGATGTCGCGCGTGAGCCAAGCGAAGTTTGCCGAGGAACCTTCGGGCTTCAGCGGCTCAGAGTTGTCCACGCGCGCAATGTAATTGGAAGTGAATTCCTCCGTGTGAACAAGGGATGGGGTGGCGTACAGCAAATAAGCTGTTTCAATTTCTCCGGCGTGGAAACCGTAGGTGCGCTCCTGCCTGTTCACTCCTTCAAACTGCGCGCCTGGCGAGCCGAACAGCGAGAAAGTGCGCAGGCCGAACTCTGCACGGAGATCGCGCGCAAGCACATCCACAAGCGACGTGTTGCCGCCGTGGGTGTTGTAAAGCACGAGCTTTTGAAAACCCGCTGCGGCAATGCTTGCTCCCAGATCGCGCACGACGGCGAGGAAGGTTTGCGCGCTGACAGAGAGCGTTCCAGGAAAGCCAAGATGCTCATTGCTTTTTCCATAGCAGACTGTCGGTAACGCGAAGATGGGCATCTCTTCGGGCACGCGCTCCAGCGCCTTGCCGAGAAGCAGATTGTTAATGAGTGTGTCAGTGGCAAGAGGAAGATGATGCCCATGCTGCTCAATGGCCGCAGTGGGAAGCACGAGCAGCGTGGATTCACGCGGCAGAGCGTCCACCTGCTTCCAGGTGAGATAGGCGAAGTTCCGCGGATCAGGAATCCATGTCTTCAACGAGGCACCACCTGCTTTTGAAAACTTATCATCTTGCCGGGATTAAGCAGACCGCGAGGATCGTATTTCTGCTTGGCGAGAAGCTGGATGTTGTCCTCTCGAAAGCGGCCGCCGTCTTCAAGATAATTCACATGAGGATTCGCGACAAAAACGCCGATGGAGCGGCAATAGTCGATCATTTCGTTTAATCGCGCTTCGCTGACGAAGCGCACAACGGGAATGGCGCCGGGAATGACAATGCCTTCACCATTCTTCATAAATTCGATATGAAAGAAAATCTCGTCTCCGAAACGATGACGGAGGAGGCGAAACTGCTTGCGGCATTCTTCAGGAGAAAATCCGCACTGCAGATAAGTGAGCCCGGGATTGGCCTTCATGGCCCACAGCGTTGTGTGGTTCCAGGTGAAGTCGCTGAGCAGCGGCTGCGTGCGCGGCCCGTCATAAGACGAGGCAAAGGTTGGCTCGCCGCCCGCCGACGCCGCGGCACCGTGGAAAGCGTCAGCCTGGGCGGTGGCAATCATCACGAGCACGATGGATTTCCCGGATGGCATCCACGAGCGAATGGGCGTGAAGTAGGAAGGGATGGGCCACTCGAAGACAGTGACGAGCCGCTTGGTCCACGCCGAATCCACGGCAATGAATTCGGCAAAGCTAAAAGCATCTTCGTAGGTGTCGAAGGCCACGGTGGTTTGCGTCCACTCGACGGCGGGAGCGAGCGTAAACCACACGCGAGTGACCACCCCGTTGGTGCCCCAAGCGTGAAGGATCTGTTGCACCTCCGCACCGTGATGGAGCACTACACGCGGGTCCTCTTCCATGGTGACAATCTCCAGTGCGCGTACCGTGTCAAAATCGCGCAGGCCGCCGTGCGTGACGGAACCGATACCACCGGAGCCACCTGCAAGGAAACCTCCAACACTGGCTTTGACCAGCGTGGATGGGTACATGCGCAGCTCCCAGCCTTGCTTGCGGGCCTCCGTTTCAAGCGTGCCGAGGCGCAGTCCGGGCTGGCAAACAGCTACACCCTCCGGGGCGATGGCCTCGAGCTTGTCCATGCGCGAAAGATCCAGCACGATGCCGCCTTCCAGAGGCACGCACTGGCCGTAGTTGCCGGTGCCTGCGCCGCGCGCCGTGACAGAAATCTGATGGCGGCCTGCGTAGCGCAGAATCTCCTGTACCTCCTCCACGCTTATGGGCTGCACGGCTACATCAGCAACCTTATCCGCAAGCATGGGACGCAGCACAGGCGAATACCAGTAGAAATCGTGCGACAGGCGATCGAGCACCGCCGGCGCAGTGAACACCCGCGCCGCATCACCAACGATGGAGATCAGATCTGCCGGCAGCGTGCTTTTCATAGGAGAGCCTCAGCATCATGCGGCATGCATTGCCGCGCTACGATTTGGTTACGCGTGTGTTGCTTTTGCGTGTGGACCATGTGCGAAAAGCCCGCAGCATTTTTTGATGAGTGAAAAGGGCATAGCACTCCTCACGGAGAAATGGGCCGATAACCTCGCAGGTC
>JAJXXG010000968.1 GCA_021781255.1 Acidobacteriota bacterium | reverse complement strand
CTCACGATCTTCCATACGCCCTTTTCGCCGCGTACCCAGACATGCGTATAACGATAGCTGCCTGTCAGCGCGCCATCTGGAGATACGCCGTCCACCTCGGCGCGCGAGGTCACCACTGCCGTCGATCCATAGAGGCGCACCTTGCGGTCAGTTATCGCAATGGTCTTGAAGTGCATTGTTCCGGCGCGCAAAATGGCCAGCGTCTGCTCTTTCGATTGCAGCGTGCCCATCGGGCTGATGCCGATGTAATCATCCGCAAGCATCGTGCTCACGGTCGCTGCGTCGGAGCGAAGCATGGCCGCGCGCCAGGAATCTTCCAACCGGTCAACTTCGTGGCGCTGCTCGTGCCGCTCGGCGCGCGGCATCCCGCTCAGCAGTGGCGCTGCGGTGGCAGCCAGAATCAGCAGAAAACCAAGCGCCAGAAAACGCTTCGACCCGTTCGGTGAGTTGGCCCGGAACTTCCACATAGGCGTAACGGATGGTAGTCCCCAACCGCTATGCCGGTCAATGCGCCTGCTGCGCGTCCCGTTTGTACAAGGATTACCGCGGTACCGGATTAGACCAGTGCAGACAGGTCTTCACGGTTTCTTTCCAGCATCTTCTGATACAGTCCGCCCACGGCATACTTCTTGAAGTGCGCCGATTGCCGGTGCGCTTCCTCGGCGGCCCCATCCTTGTACTGCTCATAGATCAGCACTGTGTCCGGGTCGGCTTCCATGTGATGCGGAATGTAGCTGGCGCACCCCGGCTCCTGGCGCGAGGCTTCGGCAAGCTTGCGCAAAATATCGGCAACTTCAGCCCGGTCCTCGGGGGAAAACTTCATCCGGATGACAAAACTGATCATGGCTGCGGCTTCCTCGCGGCTCCGGGGCTGCTTGCCCGCAGGCCGTTGAATTCAGTTTACCCGTGAATTTCGTCCAGCGCCGCCGCAAACTCCGGCAGAATCATCGTCTGCTCGCGGTCGGGTCCGGTCGAAACCATCCCGATCTTCGCGCCGCTCTCCCGCTCCTGAAAGCGCAGATACTCCCGCGCCGCCGCAGGCAGCTTCTCAAACTCGGTGATGCCCTCGGTTGACTGCCGCCAGCCCTTCAGCTTCGTATAACGCGGCTTGATCTGCTCCAGACCCTGCACGTCTGCGGGAATTTCATCCGTGACCTTGCCGTTGATCTCGTAGCCCACGCACACCGGAATCTCGTCCAGCTCGTCCATCACGTCCATCTTCGTCACCACAAGCCACTCCGCCCCGTTCACCTGGTTGGAGTAGCGCAGCAGCGGTATATCCAGCCAGCCGCAGCGCCGCGGACGCCCCGTGACCGCGCCGAACTCGTGGCCGCGCGCCTGTAACTCGGCGCCCACGGACTCGTGAATCTCCGTCGGAAACGGCCCGCCGCCCACCCGCGTCACATACGCCTTGGTCACGCTCACCACCGTTCCAATCGCCGTCGGACCCACGCCCGTGCCCGTTGCCGCCCCGCCCGCCGTTGCCGACGACGACGTGACAAACGGATACGTCCCGTGGTCAATGTCCAGCATCGTGCCCTGCGCACCCTCAAACATCACGCTGCCGCCCGCGGCCAGAACGCCGTGCAGCAGCCGCCCCGTGTCGGCCACAAACGGCCTCACCTGCTCAGCCGCCGCCGCGTACTCGTCATACATCTTCGCCGGGTCCAGCGGATCCGTCCCAAACAGCGCATGCGCAATGGCGTTCTTCTCGCCACAGGCCGCTTCAATGTGCGTCTTCAGCAGGTCCGGCCGCAGCAGATCCACAATGCGCAACCCGCTCCGCGCCATCTTGTCCTCGTAGGCAGGCCCGATGCCGCGGCTCGTGGTGCCAATCTTCTGCCGCCCCGGCGCGCTCTCCGCGGCCAGCTCGATCATGCGGTGGTAAGGCAGAATCACCTGCGCCCGGTTCGACACGTGGAGCTGTCCATCCACATCGATGCCCAGATCGCGCAGCTTGGCCACTTCCTTCAGAAACGCAATCGGGTCCAGCACCACGCCGTTGCCGATCACGCTCTTGCAGCCCTTGCGCAGAATCCCACAGGGAATCAGTTGCAGCACAAACCTCTGGTCGCCGTGGATCACCGTGTGCCCGGCATTATGCCCGCCCGCGTAGCGCGCCACCGCGCTGAACCGCTCGCTGAGCACGTCCACAATCTTGCCCTTGCCCTCGTCGCCCCACTGGGCGCCCAGCACTACCGCCGTCTTCGCTCGCATCGGATTCCGTTTCTCGCAGAATGGCCCGCCGCAACCAACCTTAGCGGCCTGCTGCGCGGGCAAAGACTCTGGCGCGGCCATCCCGGAACGCACCATGTTCGATGATAAACCCTGGGCCCAATCGCCGAGCGCCGTAGGGTAGTGTCCTAATAGTGCGTTGCTGGTGATTTAGCTGCTGGCGGCGCGGTGGACAGATTTCATCTCGGCGCAAGCTGTGGTGGATTCTGACCCCGGTTCATCGTTAGCGCGATGGCCGGGGTTTTCAATTGCAAGAACAGAATAGATCATACCCTTGCTGTTTTCAATTATAAAATAATAAATATTTGCAAAACTGCAAGCGAGTGTTGTAGCATCGTGAGCATGGCAGAAGAACAGCAAAACCTCACGCTTGCAGCAGTGGAATTGGGACGCCGAGGCGG
The DNA here is from genome assembly GCA_021781255.1 of Acidobacteriota bacterium. Next base: position 1,652 of record JAJXXG010000968.1, on the reverse strand, counting down.
GAAGAAAACCGCAGAGCGCGGCTCGGAATACTATGCGGCGATTCAGGCCAAACGTGAAAAACGCGCTGGCGGAAGACCGAAAGGGCCCCCTAAAGCTGAGTTTGAGGGAGAGATCACAGTTGCGGCCACAAAAATAGCCTGTGCAGTGCTTGATGACGGCACCCGTGTGCTATCTGAGCGCGCTGTCACAAAGATCATGGGCGGTAAGCGCGGAGGCTCTCATTGGCTCAGGAAACAGGCAGGCGCCGATTTACCCGTTTTTCTATCGGCAAATAACCTTAAACCATTTATTGATCATGATTTAGAGTCGGCGCTGACTAGGCCGATTCCCTATGTTCCTAAGACTGGAGGCGGCGCGGCTAACGGGATGCGTGCGGAGTACCTTCCACGCATTTGTGATGTATGGCTGACCGCTAGAGCGGCGGGAGTTCTGACAAAAGGCCAAGCGCATATTGCGGCGCAAGCTGAAATCATTGTCCGTTCCCTTGCAGGGGTGGCAATGATAGCCCTTGTCGATGAGGCAACTGGCTACCAGTATTCAAGGGCGCGGAATGCCCTCCAGGAAGTTCTTGAGAAGTTCATCGCGAGTGAATTTCGCAAATGGGTAAAGACCTTCCCGGACGAATTCTATCGAGAACTTTTTCGCCTCAGAAAGTGGCCGTTTAAAGAGGATGTGGTGCGCAAAACGCCTTTGGTTGGAAAACTGACCCTCGATCTTATTTACGACCGGTTGGCGCCTGGGGTCCGGCAACGCCTAGAAGAAGTGAACCCCAAGAATGAGAAAGGACAACGTAGACATAAGCTGTTTCAACGATTGACGGAGGATATTGGCGATCCGTCTCTTCGGGCGCATTTGGCTTCCGTGATCACGCTAATGAAGGTAAGCGACGATTGGGAGACTTTCAAGAAGATGCTGAATCGGGCGTTGCCTAGGTACCCGTCCATGCCGCTCTTTGATCAACAAGAGCCCCTCGCATTACCGGAGACGACGGTATGAAAGGCTGGCGGCCTTACCTGTCGAGGCCGCCACCACCGCAGCAACGCACTCTTAGGACACTACCAGCGCCGAGCGCCGAAGCCCTGCCCAAACGCATACCGCAGGCTGGCATTGAGCCGAGCGCGTCTTCCCATACAATGGACTGGAGGAGCGGAAACAATGGCGCACATGGTTTTTTGCGTTCGCAACAAGAAGGAGATGGAGGGCCTCGACGAGCCGCCCTTCGACTCGGAGCTCGGTCAGAAGGTCTACAAGAATGTCTCCAGGGAAGCGTGGGGCGAGTGGGTCAACCATCAGAAGATGCTGCTCAACGAGTACCGCCTGCAGCCCTGGACCCCGCAGGCGCAGCAGTTCCTGGCCGAACAGATGGAGATGTTCTTCTTCGGCGAGGGCTCGGCCCTGCCCCAGGAGTACGTTCCGCCGTCGCAGTAGTCCAATGCAAGCCGCAGCCGGCAAGCCGGCGCTTCGCGCCAATCGCAGCACATCAACGATCCGCCTGCACGCACACGCAACCCGCGCCGCTGGTGTAAACTGATTCAGACCCCGGAAGCCGGCTCACCCGAGCCGGCTCCATTGTGTCGGGACGTGGCTCAGCCTGGTAGAGCACTCGCTTGGGGTGCGAGGGGTCGGCAGTTCGAATCTGCCCGTCCCGACC
>JAJXXG010000889.1 GCA_021781255.1 Acidobacteriota bacterium | reverse complement strand
GAAGCTGCGCCGGGAGAGAATCAATGACCGCCGAAGAGATGAGATCCCTGCTCGGGCTCGAACTGCATCCGGTAGAAGGTGGATGGTACCGCCGCACCTACACCGCCCCGGAATGCCTCCGCCTTCCCCGCGGCCCCCGCGCGCACAGCACGGCCATCTACTACCTCCTCGAAGAAGGAACCTTCTCGGAGATGCACCGCGTCGCCTCCGACGAGATCTTTCACTTCTATCTCGGCGATCCGGTCGAGATGCTCCTCCTCTACCCTGACGGGCGCTCGGCGATCTTCACTCTCGGACCCGATCTGGCTCGTGGCCAGCGGCCGCAGATTCTCGTCCCCGCTGGCGTATGGCAGGGTGAGCGCCTGCTGCAAGGCGGCAAACTGGCGCTCTTCGGCTGCACCGTCACGCCCGGCTTCGACTTTGCCGATTATGAGAGCGGAAACCGCGAAAAACTGGCCGCCGAGTGGCCCGCGGAGGCCGCACGGATCGCTGCGCTCACGCGAAAATAGCCTGCTCCCGCCGGCATGCACATGGCTGCCCGCCTGGGCGCCTAGCGCCGCTCGCGAAAAAATCCGCGCAGCAGCGCGGCGGATTCTTCACTCAGAATCCCCTGCTCCACCTGCATCTGATGGTTGAGCTGGGGATGGTTCAGCACCGCAAGCACCGAGCCGCAGGCGCCGCTTTTCGGGTCTGCGGCCGCATAAACCAGGCGATCGATGCGCGCATGGATCATGGCTCCCGCGCACATCGCGCACGGCTCCAGCGAAACATGCACCGTGCAACCGGCCAGCCGGTAGTTGCCCAGGGTCGCGGCTGCCGCGCGCAACGCCACAACCTCGGCGTGCGCTGTCGGGTCCACGTCGCGCAGCACGCGGTTCTGGCCGCGAGCCAGAATGGCCCCGTTATAGACGACGACCGCGCCGATCGGCACCTCGCCGGCCTCGCCGGCCAGCCGCGCCTCTGCCAGAGCGGCCGCCATGGCTTCGCGATCATCCATCATGGCTCTGATGTTAGCGCCGCCCGCCGCCGCGCGGGCCTATCTCCGTCGGCGCGGCCGACCGCCGGCTGCTGCTGCGTCATGCAGTGCAGCGTGCCCAGGCCCCAGACCAGATCGACCGCGTGCACCCCAATCACCTCGCGCTCCGGAAATGCCTCGGCAAGCGTGTTGAGCGCGGTGCGGTCATTGGGATCGTGGAAGGTGGGCGCCAGCACCACCCCGTTGGCAATGTAAAAATTGGCATAGCTCGCCGGCAGGCGCTGGCCGCGGAAGACGACCGGCCGCGGCATCGGCAGCTCGATCACGGTCAGTTGCTTCCCTGCTGCAGTGCGCACCCGCTTCAGCCGCGCAAGATTCTCCGCCAGCGGCGCGTGATTGGCATCGCCGGGGTTGGACTCGACCGCGGTGATAACCGTCTCCGGGCCCGCGAACCGCGTTATATCGTCCACATGGCCATGCGTATCGTCGCCCGCAATGCCGCGGCCCAGCCAGATAACCTGATCGATACCCAGATAGTCGTAAAACACGCGCTCCAGTTGCTCGCGGCCGAGGCCGGGATTGCGCTGCTGCACTTCACTCAACAGGCACTCTTCCGTCGTCAACAACAGCCCCGCTCCGTTCGTATCGATCGATCCGCCTTCCAGCACCACGCGCCTGGCCCCGCGGCCGTCTTCCACGCACGGCTGCCAGCAAGGTACGCCCAGCAGCTTCTCCACCCGCCCCGGAAGCCGGTCGTCGCGCCGCCAGTCCTCATACTTGGCCCAGGCGTTGAACCGCCAGTCTGTCAATGCCACTTGCCCCTTGGCGTTGCGCACAAAGATCGGGCCGGAGTCGCGCGTCCAGCCGCGATCGGTGGGCCAGCGGTGAAAACTTACCTGGTCGAGATTGGCGCCCGCGCGCTGCAGCATGTTGCGCACGCGCCGTTCCATCGCCGCGTGTTCCACAATCAGATGCACCCGCTCCCGCGCCGCCAGCAGGCGCACGATCTCCGCATAAAGCCAGGGAACCGGCGCGAACTTCCCCGGCCAGTCCCCGGGATTGTGCGGCCACGCAAGCCACGTAGCCTCGTGCCGCTCCCATTCTGCGGGCATGCGGTAGCCAAGCTGGCGCGGGGTCTGCTTCCGGATATCGTTTGCCATGTCTATTCGCGGTGGCCCGGCTCGGCGTCCAGAAAACGCTGCGTAAGCGGCGCATACGCATCCACGCGGCGATCGCGCAGAAAAGGCCAGTTACGGCGCGTGTCCTCAATCAGTGCGCGATCGATCTCGCCCATCAGGATCTCTTCCCGGTCGTGGCTCGCTTTAGCCACAATGCGGCCGAACGGATCGGCCAGAAAGCTCCCGCCCCAGAACTCGAGCCCCGGTCCCGCGGCCCGATTGCCCAGAATATCGCCCTGCTCGTGACCCACCCGGTTCACGCCCGCCACATAAACGCCGTTGGCGATCGCGTGTGCCCGCTGGATGGTCTGCCACGCATCGTACTGCGCCACGCCGAACTCCTCTTTCTCCGCCGGATGCCAGCCGATGGCCGTGGGATAGAACAGCACCTCCGCGCCCTGCAGCGCCGTCAGCCGCGCTCCCTCCGGATACCACTGATCCCAGCAGACCAGCGTGCCCACCCGGCCTGCGCTCAGATCCACGGCCCGGAACCCCAGATCCCCCGGCGTAAAGTAGTACTTCTCGTAGTACAGCGGATCGTCCGGGATGTGCATCTTGCGGTAAATGCCGGCAATCTCTCCGTCCCGGTCCAGCGTCACCGCCGTGTTGTGATACAGCCCCGGCGCGCGCCGTTCGAAGAGCGACGCCACGACCGAGACCCGCGCCTCGCGCGCCGCCTCGCCGAGCCGTGCCGTCGACGGCCCCGGAATCGCCTCGGCCAGATCGAAAAGCGCAAGCTCCTCGCGCTGGCAGAAATACTGTGTCCGGAAAAGCTCCGGCAGGCACACCACCTCCGCGCCGCGGCATGCGGCCTCGCGAATGTGCTCCACCGCGGCGGTAAAGTTCGTCTCCGGGTCCGGGCCCATGCGCATCTGTATCAGCGCCACCGCGAATTTGCGCGCTCTTGTCATGCCCTGTCTTCCGATCTTTTCGGTGCGCGAAACCTGCGCAGACGACAAGGCCAACCCCGCCGGGCGGAATTGGCCTCGATTCGCCGCAACCCTGTTTGGATGGTTGTATCCGGCCGCGGCTCTCTGTCAAAAGCCTGCCGGATGCAATCCCCTACTCGTCCAGAATCATCACCGCGGCGGCAATCGACGTCGTCCATTTGCCGTTCTTGTCGCCCACCGCCGACTGCGTCACGTTGCTGGTGCGGACAATCTTGTTCGAGATGCGGTAGATCTCTTTCTTCTCGTCCCAACTCTTGTCGGGATCGAAGTCCACGTCAAGGGTCGTGGCCAGCATCTCCGCCGCCAGCTCCTCGGCATACTCGCCCGCTTGCTCCTCGGTCTCGCCGTAGCTGTGATGCTCGCTCAGGTAGCCATAGGTATTGCGGTCGGCCGGAAGCGCCACGCCGATGCTCGACGCCAGCAGCCGGTGCGGCTCGCGCGTGGAGTTCTCCGCGATGACCGCAAACACCACCTCGCCGTCATTCAGGTACTTCAGACCTTCCTTGCGCGAGATCAATTTGCAGTTCGGCGGAAAGATAGATGAAACCCGCACCAGGTTCTGCGATGCGATACCGGCATCCCGAAGGGCCAGCTCAAACGAGGTCAACCGCTCCTTGTGTTTGCCGACGCCTTTGGTGAAGAAAATCTTCTTCGGGACCATGCTTTTTCCCAATTTCGATGTACCCTCCGTAGGGTGGAAGATTGAGGAAGTTTTTGAACGTTCCCGCATGAGTCTATCGCATCCGGGCCGGTGCGACCAGTGTTTCTCGGCAAATTTATCCGCGCTTCATACTGAAGCGTGAAACTCCCCGCCCATCCAGCCCCCGCCGGACACGCTCGCCGCTGCCGGATCTCTCCCGCGCGCGCTCCGGCGCAGACATTCGCAACAACTTTTCCGCCCCCGCCGCGTTGAACTCTGTATGAAGCCAATCTCACAATCCGGCATCCGCAATCTGGGCATCTTGCTTGCCTGCGCTCTGGCCTCTGCCTCGCTCGGCGCTGCCGCGGCGCCGCCTCCTGACTCGCCGGACGCGCTCAATGCTCCAGCCTCGGCCCCTGCCGGCCCTGCGCCTTCCATTCTCCAGTGGGCGCCCCCGGCGCTCGCCGCGCTCGGCTCCCAGGCCCTGGCCAATGAGAGCTTCACCCTCGACCGCTCGATGCTGGCAGTCACGGCCGGTTGGCTCGACGG
>JAJXXG010000430.1 GCA_021781255.1 Acidobacteriota bacterium | reverse complement strand
TTTCTCGCGGTTGCCGAAAGGCTGTAAACCGGGCGTATTCTTACCCTCCCTGCGGTAGGGCTCACTGCACGGGAGCGCCCATTGATGGCGTCAGGGCAGGATGAACCTTCTCTGCATTTGGATCCGTTGGGATGGGTTTCTTTTCATTGGGGGCGCTCGCGCCATCGGCAGGAATTTTTCCGGCAGGCGACGTAAGCGGCCCAAGCAGCACGCCGTCATCGAGCGAAGCTGCGACGAGGCGGTCTCCGGCGGCGCGAATCAACCTTATCTGGTAGCCGGTTTGCCACCATTCCCAGGTCATGGTCTTGGGATCGATGGCGTAGACCTGATCACTTGCGCGCGAGCTGGCCAGAATTCGTTTCAATGCGGGGTCGTAGCTGAGATCGTCTACATCGCGAAACGGAAGGCGATGAATCCACAGCCAGGTTTTGCCCAGGTCGCGAGTATAGTAGACCCCCTCGCGCGCGCCCAGCCAGAGAGTTCCATCGGCGGAAAAGGCAATGCCGTGAATGCGCGTGAGCATTGTGGGCACGCCCATGGGCCACCACGTCTGCCCGGCATCCTTCGACAACACCACGCCATCGGCGCGCGCCGCGGCCATGGTGTCGCCGTGAACAGTGACTGACAGGTAGTTGCCCTCGCCCATCACCGGCCCGCCCTGCCAGGTGGTGCCCTGGTCGCGGCTGGTGATCAGGCCGTAGCTTGTAGCAGCGACCCACACGTCGCCGGAAACGTCGAGCGCGTGCACCTCGCTTTCCAATTCGATGACCGGGGCCTTCTCCTGTTTCTCCATGTTGACCTTTGTTCCGTGGAGTGTCTCGGTGGACGTTTTGAGGAGCGTGTTGGCGATGTCATTGCGCGGCTGCCAGGTGAGAGCTGCGTTTGGCGAACCCGGAGATCCATCGCCCGGGACCGCAGCATTCGCGCCGCTGGCTGCCGGAGGCGGATCGCCGGCGCCGGCGGCCTGCAAGACGAAGATGCCGTGGGTGGTGCCGGCCACGATCGCGCCGTCCTTTGTCTGGGCGAGCGAAAACACATCGCGGCCGTCCAGCCCCGAGCCCAATTGCTCCCAGTGCGCGCCTCCGTCGATAGAACGAAAGACGCCGCCATAGCTTTTGTCGTTGACGACGCCGGCATAGAGGCGCCGAGGATCGCTGCGATCGACGAGCAGCGCCGCAACCTTACGCTCGGAGATGCCCTCATTCGACACGGCAAATGTGGCGCCCGCGTCGTGGCTGACGAGAACGCCGCCGCGATCGGTAGCCAGCAGCACGTGGTTCGAGTCGCCGGGGTCCACATAGACGTCGTTGACCACCACGTCCGCGTCCGTCATGCGCGTGAAGGTCTTTCCGCTATTGACGGTTTTGTAGAGACCTTCGGTGGTTCCTGCGTAGACAACCTGCCGGTTCTCCGGGTCCTGCATGAGGACCCGCGTCCTTCTGGCTTCAGAGGGAATACCCTGAATCTTGCGAAAGAGAACGCCCGCGTTCTCGCTCTTGTAAATGCCGCTGCATGCGCTGAGGTAAACCGTGCGCGTGCGCTCGGGGTCGAGGATGATGGAGAAAACGTCAGAGTCCTCGATGATGCCCTGCTTGATGTTGTGCCAGGTTTTGCCGCCGTCGGTGGTTTTCCAGGGCAGGTGCCAGGTGCCCGCGTAAACGACGTCAGGATTGGCAGGATCGACGGCGAGCGACTCGATTTCGTGAATTTCGTGACTGTCGGGGGGGCTGATCTCAGCCCATGTCGCTCCGCTGTCGCTGGAGCGGTAGACGCCCTGGAGCGTTCCCGCAAAAAGGATGTGGGGGTCGGATGGGGCCTGAACAAGGGCGTGAATCGGCTGGCCCTTGAAATCTGCAGATTCGCGCCAGGTGTGCCCGCGGTCGTGGCTGATCCATAATCCACCGCCGTCCGAGTCTTTCCACGCGCCCACGTACATTGTGGAGGGGTCGGCGGAGTCGATCACAATGTGGTCGAGAACAAAGCCATCTGTCTTGCCCAGTTTCGCCAGCCGCTGCCATGTGGCGCCTTCGTCAAGCGATTCGTAGAGCCAACTGTTGGTGGTGCCGAGGAAGAGATGCTGAGGCTGGCCCGGCACAGATGCGAAGGCGCGCGCGTCGCCGCCCGACGGACCCACGACAGTCCACGAGTCCTGCGCCGTCAGGCTCGACACTGAGAGCAAACACATCGAAAAGAAAAGGACCTGCGCTTTGACCCTGTACCGGCGTAACTCTCCAGGAATATCCCGCAAACAATTCATCGAAACAGAAAGCTCCCTCGCATCTCTATCAAGAATAGACAAAATATGGCCCCAAATGCGAAGAGGCTGACCAGATTGAGTACGGGTCAGCCTCAATGCGCAGATGCAGGAGCGACGTTGGTTGTGCAGGATTTCTCAAAAGTCAGGCAGCAAGCCCTCCCTTGCCAAGGAAGGGCTCGCCGCCGCGTGCAACTACAGGGCCAGCTACGCAGCTTATTGAGCCGCGGCCGCCTATTTATGCGCGTGACGCTCAGCCAGCGGCTTGCGCACCTGAGGCTTCACAGCCGTCTCGTCCACCGCTGAGGTCCCGGTTACGTCAGAGGCGAAACTCGCCCCCGCGGGCACCAGGTAATTCTCCGCCGTCTGCGCGTCGGTTGCGCCCGTCGCCACGCTGATGCGCGAAGCGTCGATGCCCTGCTCCGTCACCAGGTAGTCCTTGGCGTTTACTGCGCGCTGCGCGGCGAACAGATCCACCTTGGCGTGCTTGTGGCGCACGGCATACTTCTGCTGCTTGGCCGTCTTCGCTGCTTCGTCGGAATTCTGCTCACCGACGATTACGGCCTTGGCGTCAACCTGCTGTTTCAGATCCAGCGCCACCTGATCAAGGCAGGCTTTGGCTTCGTTGTCGACGCGGGTAGGCCGCTTCTTGTCGGTTGCAAAGCTGATGGAACACAGCGCCTGCGTGTGCGGCGGAGGCGGAGGCGGAGGCGGTGCGGTAATGGTCAGGTTTGTGTTGGCCGAAACCGTGTGGCCCTTGTCGTCGGAGACTTTGCAGGTAATGCCAACGGCTCCGGTGGGCGCACCTGCCGAGGAATATACCGCCGTCGTCCCGGTTCCCGTCACTGTGCCGGCCGAGGCCGAGTAGCTATAGGTCAACGGACGGTTCTGCGGGCTCATCGCCACTGAAGTAATCGTGCTGGTCTCGCCAGGCTTGATGGTGGTGGGGCTGGCCGAGCAACTGATCGTGGGCGGCTCGAAGGCCTTCACGGTGTAGTCGGTCGAGCATTGGGCAGACTGACCGGGTTTCAGACCTTCCTTGCCTTTCTTGCCTTCCTTAACTTCGGCCTTGGCAGTGTAGCTGCCGGGGTCGAGTGAGCTGGTCGCCACCGTGGCTGAGGTCCCGTTGCCCGTGACTCCAGTTCCGGTCCAGTTATAGATAACGTTCGTATTCTTTTTCGTACTCACCGATCCGGGAGTGGCGGTTAGTGTGAGAGGATCGCCCGGGTAAACGGCAGGGGCACTTGCATTGCATGCTAACGTTATCGGCGGCTGCTTCTTGCACCCCGCGGGCAAGATGGCCAAAGACGCAGCAGCCAGAACCAGACAAAAAGACTTGATTTCTCGCAAATACATGTAACTCTTCCTCCTTCTCATGCTGAACAAGCAAGGATAACTCCTGTGGACCATGCGCGCTTCCACATCCTGATTTATTTCATCATCTTGCCGTCAGGGTTTTGTCCGTTTTCGGATTCCCCTCACGGCCCAGAGAACCTCTGATGAGACGCGATTCTTCGCCCCGAGGTTCATGTCTTTAGATTATTGGTTGAAGTGTTGGCAATTTTCTCCTCCCCACAGTTCGCTGATTCCGAAAGTAACGCCTCTCTCGATCCGTCGTTAAGCACGACGCCTTCTTGGCCGCGCCAATCTCAGATTGAGGCTGCTGGGGATGCATCGTTCATTAACGCAAATTAATTCAGATGCTTAGCCAACATTCAGGGTCTTCAGCAGGCTGCGCGGCTCGCGGAGTATCTTCTCCTGTAGAAGCGTAATCGCATAAATAAGTTGCTCGGGGCGTGGAGGACAGCCCGGAACATAAACATCGACCGGGACAACCTGGTTGACGCTCTGCACGACTGCGTAGTTGTTGAAGACGCCGCCGGAAGTGGCGCAGGCACCCATGGAGATGACCCATTTGGGCTCAGGCATCTGGTCGTAGAGGCGGCGGAGTACCGGGGCCATCTTTTGCGAAACCCGCCCAGCGACAATCATGAGGTCAGACTGCCGCGGAGAGGGCCGGAAAACCTCAGCTCCGAAGCGCGCGATATCGTAGCGCGCGGCGCCGGTAGACATCATTTCGATGGCGCAGCAGGCCAGGCCGAAGGTTACCGGCCAAATGGAGTTTTTGCGTATCCAATTGACGGCTAAATCCAGCGAAGTGAGCAGGACGCCCTCTGGCTGTTCGTATCCGTAGTTGGCTTCACTTACCTTGATGCGGTTCTTTGCGCTGCTTTCAAGGTTACCGAAGAGATAATGGTCGCGTTCTGCGATAGCCGCCATGGCTCCAGTATACGCCGGTGGCGGCTCGGATGCGGGCGTGAAGTTGCGGCTCATGGTCCTGATGCCAAGGTGGAAATGCCCAGTCTTGCTCTGCAACGGGCGCCGTCCGGCGGCCTATTACCTTCGATTTCCATCCTTCTTTTCAGTCTTTCCGGCCTGCCCATATACCGCGCCCATCATGATGAATGCATAAAGAGCTTTAAAAATGCTTGCGTTCTGTCTCTGTGTCAAAGAGAATGATTTGAAAGCGCAATCCAATTCAACTCATGGACCTGCGGGGAGCATTGTGTGCCCGCCCGATGACGCAGGAATTGGCCGCGTATGCGTCTGAACTGTTCCGTGTTCAAAGCGCGTCTTTCTGTCTGTATTCTGGAGCTGAAACTTATGCGTATTCGATCCCCTTATTCGCTGGTCTTGCCTGCCCTGGCTGCTCTTCCGGCCATGGCCCACGCCGTGGCCCCAAACCTGCATGGCGCGCCATCGCAGGCCCCGGCCACCCAGGCCCAGATTGCAGCTCTGCAGCAAGCCGTCGATCATGCCCAAATGGCCGGCGACAATGCGTGGGTTCTGGTTTCAGCGGCGCTGGTTCTGCTGATGACCGGCCCGGGGCTGACGCTTTTCTATGGCGGGCTGGTGCGGCGCAAGAACATTCTGGGCACCATGATGCAGAGCTTCGCCATGATGGGGCTGATCACTATCTTGTGGGCAATTGCAGGCTACTCGCTGGCTTTCGGCCACGGGAACGCTTTCATCGGGGGATTCGAGCATCTCTTCCTGCGCGGTGTATCGCTCTCGCCCGACCCCGATTATGGCGCCACCATTCCCGAGCAGACATTCATGGTTTACCAGCTCATGTTCGCGATCATTACGCCGGCGCTGATCACCGGCGCATTTGCCGAGCGGGTGAAGTTCAGTTCCATGGCCGTCTTTCTGTGTCTGTGGTCGCTGGTGGTCTATTGCCCCATGGCGCACATGGTCTGGGGCGTGGGCGGCCTGCTGAATTTCAACAACAGCAGCGCGCTCTGGCCGGTGCTCGACTTTGCGGGCGGCACGGTGGTGCACATTACCAGCGGCATTTCAGCTCTGGTGACCTGCCTCTACCTGGGCAAGCGCATCGGCTATCCGGAAACGAATATGGCTCCGCACTCGATGGTACTGAGCTTTATCGGCGCGTGCCTGTTGTGGGTGGGCTGGTTCGGGTTCAACGCGGGCAGCGCACTGTCGGCCGGACCGCTGGCCACCAGCGCCTTTATCAACACGCAGTTTGCCGCTGCCGCCGCGGCCCTCACCTGGACCCTGGCCGAGTGGATTAACAACGGCAAGCCGACGGCATTGGGCGCAATTTCAGGTGCGGTCGCCGGGCTGGCTACCATTACCCAGGCCTCAGGATTTGTACAGCCGATGTCGGCCCTGGCGATCGGCGCCATCGCCGGCCTGATCTGCTCCTTCATGGTCTTCAGGGCCAAGAAGTTCTTCGGCTACGACGATTCGCTCGACGCATTTGGCGTGCACGGGGTCGGCGGCACCGTCGGCGCGCTGCTGACCGGCGTCTTCGCATCGGGCGCGATCAACGCGGTATTTGGCACGGACGCGAGCGGGCTGCCGCGCCCCACCGGCGCCATCGGCGGAAACTGGCACCAGATTCTCAACCAGGCGGTCGGCGTCGGCATCGGTTGGCTGCTTTCGATTGCGGGCACGCTGATTCTGCTTTTTGTTGTGGACAAGGTCATGGGACTGCGCATGGCACCCGAACACGAAGTCGCCGGCCTCGATCTCTCGCAGCACGGCGAGGAAGGCTACGAATTCAACGCTTAATGCAAAGGAACGGCCGCGCTCGCACCATACAAGCCAAGCCGCGCATACTGTAAGACGAGGAATCCGCAAATGGTCAAAATCGAAGCTGTTATCCAACCTACCAAGCTGGACGCGGTCAAGGAAGCGCTTCTCGAAGCCGGCATTGAAGGAATCACGATTCTCGAGGCCCGCGGCCATGGCCGCCAGAAGGGGCATACCGAGTTCTACCGCGGCCGCGAATACACCATCGATCTGCTTCCCAAGATCAAGCTGGAGATCGTAACCACCGAGGTTTTGAAGAACAAGGTGGTTCAGGCCATCCTCGGCGCGGCTCGCACCGGCCATATCGGCGACGGCAAGATCTTCATCAGCCGCGTCGACGAGGCCATCCGCATCCGCAACGACGAGCGCGGCGAAACTGCCCTTTAGAGCTAGTTCACCCTGCTGAGACGCAGGCGCCGGGAAACTCGTGCAGAGCGCATCCGGTGCCTGTTTCATGCCTCGCCGCGCCCGGCGAGGATGAAACACAGGACTTATAAGATTTCCATAGTGGTTATTTATTTCTTCATGGAATCCTTATACGACGCATGGAATATTGGAGCCAATAACACCCTTTAGAAGGGACAGGCGCCAGTTCCGTGACCGCGTAAAGAGGTATTTCAGGTTTGTGCTATCCCAGGTCCCAAAACCGGGACCTCCGCCCCGCAGACGAAGACCAATCCGTGGGAACCCGGGTGGGGGCACCAGGAACATCTCTGACGCCGGCCCTCGTCGATACAGTGCGTAGCAGCAGCACAATCTCCTGTATCTTATCCGGATACGGCGGCCGGCATTCCGCCACATTGCATGGCGCTCAACCGGCCATGCCCATGGGAGTCAAAAAAAACTATGTTCGGTAGAGCAATGAAGGTGGTCATTCTTATCTCGCTGCTGGCGATTCCTGCGCTGGCGGTCACTCAACAGCCTGCCGCCCCTGACACTCAGGCACAGATCGCCGCTCTGCAACAGGCCGTGCGCGATGCACAGGCTGCCAACGCCCAAGCCCAGTCTGCGGGAGACAACGCATGGATGCTGACCTCGTCCGCGCTGGTTCTGCTGATGACCGGCCCCGGCCTGGCGCTCTTCTACGGCGGGCTGGTGCGCAGAAAGAACATTCTGGGCACCATGATGCAGAGCTTCGCCATGATGGGCCTGGTGACCATCATCTGGGCCATCGTGGGCTACTCGCTGGCCTTCGGCCACGGCAACATGTTTGTGGGCGGATTTGAGCATCTCTTCCTGCGCGGCGTTGGCCTTACGCCCAACACCGATTACGCCGGCACGATCCCCGAGCAGACGTTCATGATCTACCAGCTCATGTTCGCCATCATCACGCCGGCGCTGATCACCGGCGCATTTGCCGAGCGCATGAAATTCAGCTCGATGGCAGTCTTTCTCTCGCTCTGGTCGATCTTTGTTTATTGCCCGATGGCGCACATGGTATGGGGCGTGGGTGGTTTGCTGAACGCAACCGGCAACCACATTCCAAGCCTGGACTTCGCCGGCGGAACGGTGGTGCACATCACCAGCGGCGTCTCCGCTCTGGTGTGCGCGCTGTATCTGGGAAAGCGCATTGGCTATCCGCACACGGCCATGCCGCCTCACTCGCTGGTCCTGAGCTTCATCGGCGCGTGCCTGCTGTGGGTGGGCTGGTTCGGATTCAATGCCGGCAGCGCGCTGGCTGCCAGTCCGCTGGCCACGAGCGCCTTTGTCAACACGCACTTTGCCACGGCCACCGCGGCCCTCGGCTGGACGATCTTCGAGTGGATTCACAATGGCAAGCCCACGGCGCTGGGCGCCATCTCCGGCGCGGTCGCCGGGCTGGTCGCCATCACGCCCGCATCCGGATTTGTGCAGCCTTTCTCGGCACTGCTGATCGGCCTGGCCGCAGGATTTTTCTGCTCGTTCATGGTCTTCCAGGTGAAGAGCCGCTTTGGCTACGACGATTCCCTTGACGCCTTTGGCGTTCACGGCGCCGGCGGAACTCTGGGCGCGCTGCTGACGGGCATTTTTGCCGCCAGCGTCATCAATCCGATCTTTGGAAAGGGCGTGCCCACCGGCGGGATCGACGGGCATTGGAGCCAGATCCTCAACCAGCTCACCGGGGTGGGCGTGGCCTGGGGAATCTCCATCGTGGGCACGTTAATTCTGCTCTTTGTTGTGGATAAGATCATGGGACTGCGCGTCGTCCGCGAGGATGAGGTCGCCGGCCTGGATCTCTCGCAGCACGGTGAAGAAGGCTACGATTTCAATGGCTAGCTTCCAGCCTCTTGCTCCGCGGCCTTAATCGTCACGGGAAGGAACTGGAGGCTCGAAACCGGAAGGCAATCAGAGCGCTCACGGAGGTTCAAGGGCAAAAAACTTTTGCCTGGCAGCGCCCAACCTGCCGCGCCGCCTGTTACGCTATCGAACGAGGAATCTTTGATTATGCTGAAGATCGAAGCTGTTCTCCAACCCTCCAAGCTGGATGCCGTGAAGGATGCACTGCTGGAAGCAGGCATCGAAGGCATGACGATTCTTGAAGCCCGCGGCCACGGACGCCAGAAGGGGCATACCGAGTTCTACCGCGGGCGCGAGTACACCGTGGATCTTCTCCCCAAGGTCAAGATTGAGATGGTGATTCACGACGAGATGAAGGAGAAGGCGATTCAGGCGATTATCGGCGCCGCCCGCACCGGCCGCATCGGCGACGGCAAGATCTTCGTCAGCCGCGTTGACGAGGCCATCCGCATCCGCAACGACGAGCGCGGCGAAAACGCGTTGTAAGCACTGTTCCGGGCCGCGGACAGCTCGACGGCGCGCAGATTACCGATGACGCGAAGCAGACCTCACGCAGGCTTGCGCGTGGGACCGGAGCCCACCAATCCCCGACTCCCTGCCAGCACGCATTCCACAATTCAAGGCATGCGCAGGAGGGCAATCCAATTTCCAGTGCAGACAGATTTTTGCCGTTTCCGCGGTAGAAACCTGCGCTGGTTGCATCGATTCAATCAGCTTGAGAAAACCCATCCCTCAGGAAGCGGCGCTCATGGAATGGGGTTTGTGAAGTCCCTGGGCGGAGTTAAGGACGCTCCGGGAATCACAACGGGAGTTACTCCAGTATCATTGCAGGTCATGGGCGGGGGAAACGTGTTGACCGTGGCATCGGGGATCTCGGCCTCGGATGCGGGGATGGGAGGCTTTTTGCCGGCAAGGCGCGCGGCATCGAATCCGCCGAGCAGGTCGGTTAGCCGCAGGTTGTTGTCGCGCGGGCCCTGGGGCAGGTAGGGCTTCTCGTCGGGCAGCGAGGCCAGCGGCGGTAGGTCGAAGAGCACGTTGAGGAATTTGATAAAGGAGACGTGATCGCCGGGATCGGAGGCCACGCCGCTGGATCTGGCATAGGGCGAAATAAGGATGAACGGGACGCGCGGGCCGTCGCCGCAGGGCTCCTTGTCAGGGCAGGTTTCGAATCGCGGCGGGGGCACATGGTCGTAAAAGCCCTCGGAGTCGTCCCAGGTGATGATGATGGCCGAGTCTTTCCAATAAGGACTGCGGGCAATGGCATTGACTACTTTCGCCACCAGCGACTCCGACAGGTGCGAATCAGAATAGCCGGGGTGGTCGTCGTCGCCGAGCACGCTTAATGCTCTGGGGTTGACGGGCCTCCAGCCGAAGGGATTCTGACTGCCACCCTTGACGAAGACGACGCTGCGGTCCGGCAGCCGCTGTTTCTCGATGTCGCTGAAGAAACTCAGAAGGTCATGTTCGCCGCTCCACATGGAGGGGTTCTGGCGGATATAGCCGAAGTACTGCGGGGCATTGTGATGGGCAATGTAGGCCGGGTGATTGTTTCCCTCGCCGTTGCCAAAACCCTCCTGATACCAACTCCACGGCACCGCCAGATGGCCAAGACGGCCCAGTTCGCCAATATCTTCTTTCACATCGTCGGTATCTTTTTTGACTTCGGGCGCGTTGCGTCCGCTCATGGTCAACATCACCGTAGCGTAGGTCTGGTCGAGCTGGAGTTGGCCATTGGCGTCCCAGGCGAAGGCATAGGGGCCGAAGTGGGGGTCAGCATCGTTGACCACGGGTTCGCCAGTGCCGAAGCTGGACTTGAAGGTCTGGTCAGGATGCCGCGCCGCCTGCGTTTCTCCGGTTTGGCCTGCAATGAGGTCGATGTTGCCGGGCGTGGAAGGTCCGTACATGGCCTGGAAGATGTGATCGTAGATCGTGAACCGGTGCGCATACATCCAGAGGAAAGGGATAGTGGAGCAGTCTTCGTGGGCCATGGTCAACAGGCCGATCTGGCGCGCCAGATTCGGGTTGAAACCGGAGGAGTTCACGCGGTTGGTTTCCTCGTAAGAGACGAAGTGGTCCATGCGGCCGCCGTCTGACTTGCCCAGCAGCGCCTCGCGCGAGTGGTCGGCGTCCTCGGTGTCGGCGGCCGTGAGCAGAAAGGGTGTGATCCAGGTCTTGCCAATGGGGTCGTATTGGCGAAAGCCGTGCGCACGGGCCTTGGCCGTGGCGAGGTTGTCCACGCCGGGGAAGGAGCCGAAGTAGGAATCGAAGGAGCGATTCTCCTGGTAAATGACGAAAACGTGGTGGACACGCGCGCGCAGATTGGCGATCAACTGCTGCCGAACAGCGGACTTTGAGGGCTGCTGCGCGTCGGCAAGCGCCCAGGAAAGAACAAAGCAGGTGAGCAAAAGGGCTGCCAGCCGCGAATTGCGAATCTTCGGCCCACGATGTGACGCGCAGGTTTCCACCTGACCTCCAAACACGATCGATTGCTTCACAGGGTATAACTATGCGCAATCGTTATTCGTCGCCGCTCTCTTTATAAATCGTGGTGGGGTACAAAAGGCGTTAATTCTTTTTAACTTAGGGCCTGCGCCGTGACATTCCGCGCAATTTGCCTGCACTTGTTTCGGGTGCGAGCGTGGGTGAGCCGGGCGCGAACCGACGCTGGCGCTGACCCAAACCTGCCTGCCGCTGCCTCATTTCCCTTGACTGCGGCGCCAAAACTCCCTCTCCGCTTAAATATCGCTTATTCTGTTAATAAT
This sequence comes from Acidobacteriota bacterium, assembly GCA_021781255.1. The sequence continues at coordinate 5,922 of JAJXXG010000430.1, read as the reverse complement.
TCCTTCTTGCTTCGGCAGGCCACTCAACAACCACTTATGAATCCAGTCGCAATAGCGGTTGACGATCTTCGGGAGCAGTATATGCGGGAGATGGCGCTTGTGCGCCAGACCGCCGAGCGCACCGGAGACGGGACGGCCGCCATTCGGCGGCGTTCGGCTGTGGTGGACCGGATCCTGATTGAAATGTGGCGCCGGGCCTTCGCCGATTTGCCCACGCAGAACGTCGCCCTGCTGGCTCTGGGCGGCTACGGGCGCAAAGATCTCTTTCCCTACTCCGACATCGACGTTCTCTTTGCCTTCGCCGACGATAAGACCGAGCAGCAGTCGCGTGAGGCCGTGCGGGCGATTATTCAGGGCATGTGGGACATCGGCCTGCGCGCCAGCCCCTGTTCCCGCACTGTAAAGGAAGCCGGCCGCTTCGACCCCGACAATCTGGAATTCACCCTCGCTACGCTTGACCGCCGCTTCCTTGCCGGTCAGTTTCCGCTCTACCAGCAGCTCCACCAGGTCACCTTCCACGGCCTGGTGCTGAGCGAGTGGAACACCATCACGCAAAAGCTGGGCGAGATCGCCCGCGCACGGCACGCCAAGTTTGGAAATACGATCTTTCATCTGGAGCCCAACCTCAAGGATTGTCCCGGCGGGTTGCGCGATTATCACCTGGCCGTCTGGTTCGCGATTTTGTTCCATTTGAAGGAGACCAAGGAGTGGCCGCGGCAACGCGGCGGCGTCTTCCAGAGCGCGCGCGGCGACGCCGAGGCCGCTTTCGATTTTCTCGCCGCGGCGCGATGTTTTCTCCACTTCCGCCACGGCCGCGACGACAACACGCTCGACTGGCAGTCGCAGGACGAGGCGGCCGCGCGTTCCATCGGCCTGGAAACCCGCGGCACCGCGGACCCCTCGTACTGGATGCGCACCTATTACCGGCACGCCCGCGTGGTATATCGCCGCGCCGCGTTGCTGATGGAACACCTGCCCGCGCCGGTGAGCTTCTATCGCCAGTTTCGCCGCCGCCGCACGCCCATCGCCGGAACCGACTTCCTGCTCGACCAGGGCCGCATCGACATTCAGCCGGGCGCTCAGTTCAATGACACCGCCGCCATTCTGCGCATTTTCTCGCTGATGGCCACGCATGGCTACACGCTCTCGCAGGCCGCCGAGGACCGCATCACAGACGCGCTGCCGGTTCTGGCCATTTCAATCCCCGAGGGGCCGTACCTATGGAACGCGCTGCGCGAGGTTTTGCTTGGGCCACACGCGGCGCACGCGCTGCGCACCATGCACGCGCTGGGCGTGCTGGAGATGCTGATTCCGGAGTTTCACGGCATCGACGCCCTGGTGATCCGCGACAGCTACCACCGCTACACCGTGGACGAGCACACTTTCCTGGTAATCGACAACGTCCACTCCCTTCGCCAGCCCGCCAACGAGCATGAGCAGCGGCTGGCGCAACTGCTGCCGGAGATCGACCGTCTCGATCTCTTCTTCCTGGCGCTGCTGTTGCACGATACCGGCAAAGGACGGCGCAGCGGCGAGCACGCAGCGCAAAGCGTGGAACTGGCCGACAGTTTCCTGGCGCGACTGGATTTCGACGCCGAGGAGCGGGAATCCATTCTTAAGCTCATTCGGTTGCATCTGGAGATGTCAGCGGCCATGCGCCGCGATATCTTCGACCTCGACAACGTGCGCGGATTCGCAGAGAAGATCAACGATCCACAGATGCTGAAGATGCTCACGCTGATGACATTCGCCGACATTAAGGCCGTGAACCCCGACGCGCTGACGCCATGGAAGGCCGAAAACCTGTGGCAGTTCTACATGTCCACCTCGAACTTCATGGACCGCTCGGTGGACGAGACGCGCTATCACGCAGCCATCGATCCCACACTGCTGAACCGCATCCGCTCCATGGTTCCGGCCGCGCAGCACGACGCGCTCAAGCAGTTCCTCGAGGGGTTGCCGCAGCGCTACCTGCAAACGCGCATGCCCGAACAGATTCGCAATCACTTTCAGATGGCCGTCAACCTGGATGAAGATAATGTGCAACTCGATCTGCGGCCCAACCGCCAGCTCTTCGATTTGACCGTTATCACCCGCGACCGCAAGCGCCTGTTTGCCGATGTGGCAGGCGTGCTGGCAGCCTGGGGAATGAACATTGTGCGTGCCGGGGCCTACTCGAACGATGCCGGCGTGATCGTTGACAGCTTCCATTTCACAGATGTGTTTCGCACCATCGAGCTGAATCCGAGCGAGAAGGAACGCTTTCTGGCCAATGTTCACGACGTGGTGGCGCAAAAGATCGAGGTGCAGCAACTTCTCGACGCCCGGCGCCACCTGAATCACCCCACCAACCTCAAGGTCGAGGTCCCCACGAAGCTCGAATTCAACAACGAGGCATCGACCCACTCCACGCTGTTGCAAGTGGTGGCCCAGGATTTGCCCGGCCTTCTGCGCCAGATCGCACTCACTCTCAGCTCGCATCAGTGCAACATCAAAGTTGCATTGATCGACACTGAAGGTGAAACCGCGATCGATGTCTTCTACCTGACGAGCCAGGGCGAAAAGCTCACCGACGAGGCACAGCAGGTTCTAGGCAGAGACATGACCGCTGCGCTGGAGGCCATGCGACAACTGGTCGCCTGACGACGGGGTTGAAGCAGGGCGGCGCGGGCCTCAAGTTGAGACGCGCGGGGCGAGGAATGCCTTGAGCGAGTGTCAAAGATGATTTCGCGCCACTCTGTCAAGATCCGTCAGGGGCTACAGCGGAACCAGAGTAGATGTATCCCAGAAACACGTCAGCCAAGTGGCTTTTTCCTCAACCGGGCCCCCAAGGATGGATTCTTGTCCTTGGGGTGGAAGTAAAAGCCGCCCTTCACGGATTAACGCAAGGACACGTTTACTCTGGTTCCGCCCTAAAGCTCCTCATCTTATAGCCGTTCTTCATCACGACTGAAGCCGTGCCCTGATACAAGACTTGTTTTTGAAACACGCTCTACGACCCTTCCTTACGCACAAGGTATTCGTCGAGCAGAACGGAGACCAGCACTGCTGTGGGAATGGAGACCATGGCGCCGGGAATGCCTCTGAGCGCCGAGCCCAGGACCAGAGCGACAAGAATGGCAAGGGCGGGAAGATTGACGCGCCTCTTCATGATGTGGGGAATGAGCCAGGAGTTTTCGATCTGGAGATAGATGACAAAAAAGATGGCGACGCCGAGCACGCGTCCCCAGGAATCAATGGCCGCCACGAGGAGAGCAAGCACGATGGAGACGGCAACACCGAGGACTGGGATCAAGTTGAGCAGCCCGGTGATAACGCCAAGCGTCAAGGCGTAACGGACGCTCAGCGAGAGATAGACGATGGTGCTCAGCGTTCCAAGGATGAGCATAAGGGCGGCCTGGCCGAGGAGCCATTTCTGCATGCGAATGGCCGCGCGCTGCAAAGTATTGTCGAGCCGATGCCGAGGCTGCGGCAGAAGGAACGAGAGAAACCAGCGGTAGGCGTGATCGCCATCGAGAATGAAATAGAGCGTGAGAACAAAGCCGGCGATGACCTGGACGAGCGCGCCCGCCCAGGCCTTGACAGAGAGCAGCAGATAAGTAGCAGCGCCGCTGAGCGAACCCTGAATCCAGGAGATCACATCGCCAGCGTCGAGGCGACCGGCGAAGGGAACCTCCTTGAGTTGGGCCAGCAGCCCGGGAGTGCGCTTGGGCAACACGCCGGCGAGGGACTGCAGGTCGCCGATGAGGGGAGGGAAGGCGAGAAATCCAAAGGCGGTAAGCGCCGCGGCCACCGCCAGCAGAAGAATAAAGATGGCGGCCGAGCCCTGAAAGGGCCGCGAGCGGCCGACGCGAATCCGCGAAGTGGCGCGGACCACCGGTGTAAGCACCACGGCAAAAAGCGCAGAGACGTAAAGCAAGACCAGCGCACTGCGGATCGCCCACGCCAGGTAAAGAGCGAGGGCTAAGGCGAAGGCAAAGACGATGTGGCTGCGAACGCTGTGCGAATTTCCGTGTGACTGAATCATTCGAGACGATCCTTGCACATCAATTATTGACCACCGCCGAGAATCGACCCGACGATGCCGCCGAGCAGGCCGCCGCCCACGGCTGCCGCAGGCGTCTGCGCTGCCTGAGGATGCGGAAGATACTCGTAGATCTGGTGCGCCAAGCGTGAGATAGGCAAGGTTTGCAGCCACACCGTTCCGGGACCGGCCAACTCCGCAAGGAAAAGCCCATCGCCGCCGAAGATCATGTTTTTGATGCCCGGGACCATGGTGATTTGAAAACCGACCGACGACTGAAACGCGCCCACGTGGCCGGGATGCACGCGCAGCACCTCGCCGGGCGCGAGGTTCTTCTGGATGAGCTCGCCGGAGAGCTCGAGCCACGCCGTGCCTACGCCGCCGATGCGCTGCAGCAGGAATCCGTCGCCGCCAAAGATGCCCGCGCCGAGCGACTGCTGAAAGCCGAGCGTGATGGTGACCTGGGGTGTAGCGCACAAAAAGCCGTGCCGGTGCACCAGGTACTCTGGCCCCTGGCCAAGCTCAATGGGCACGATGTGGCCGGGGACCTTGGTGGCGAAGGACACTGCGCCGGGATATTGGAATGCGCGGTACTCGGTCATGAAGATGGTTGCGCCGGCGACCGCGCGCTTGAGGACGCCGAAGACCCCACCGCCTCCGCCCATTTGCGTGTGCGTCGTCATCTGGATTGACGCAGTCATCCACGAGAGCTCGCCGCCCTCGGAAAACACGCTCTCGTTGGGGTCGAGTTCAACTTCGAGAACCGGCATGGTGGTGCCCAGAATCCTGGTTTGCATGAGGAACGCCTCCCGTTAGTTAGAAGTGTAATGGCACGGGATGGAACAGGGACCAGGGAATGGGGAATAGGGAACAGAGAACGCCGGCGACAGGGCGAAGCCGTCATCTTCTGTCGCGGTGCGCGATGACGTAATCCTTGATACGGCCGTAAACTGCGCTGGTCACTACGCCGCGGTCTAGCAGGTCCTGTTTCGTGCGATAGGGGCGGAAACGCACGATGCGCCCAGCCCAACTTTGCGTCATGCCGGGAACCTTGAGCAGCTCATCGACACTGGCATGGTTGATGTCGATGCGCGCCTCGGGCGCGGGAGCCGCGGCGGAGGTTTTGGGCGCGCTGTTCGTGTCGCGATCGTGATATTGCGCCGTTGCGGCCACGCATGCGGCCATGATAGCCACGGTCATCATCACGAATCGGATTTGGGCCGGCACGGATTCATTCTCGGCTTCCAAGCCATTCCTGGCAAGATGGCGGCTGCCAAGCGCATCACGCGGGGAAGGCCCGGGTTGGCGGCTGGCCTCGAGGGCTGTAACAATGGATGCATGGCAACGTCCCCCGCCGTTCCCCCATCCAGCGCTTCCCAGAGAGAGCGCTTCTTTGATAAGACCAGGCTTCTGCTGTTCGTCAGCTTGCTTGCGCTGCTGGTTCTATGTGCCGTCTTTTTGTGGACGACACGCGACGCCATGGCCTTTCTGCATGCGAAGATGGGAGCGCAGGGCGCAGGCGCGGCGCCATCTCTGGTGGATATTCAGCCCTGGCAGACAGCACAGGCGCTGGCGCCGCTGGCGGTGAGCGCCGAGGAAAATGAGTACGCGCGCGATGCCGAACGCCTGGCGGACCACGAAGTGGACCAGGCCTTTGCCGCAGCCCTGCGCCAGACGCGCCTGGAGGCGCAGCACCGCACGCTTACCGGAGAAGCGCTGGCGCTTTCGCAGAAGGTTGCCCAGCTTGAACAGCTTAAGGAGCAGGACCAGGCGCTCGTGGATAGCCTGACGGACAAGGGCAGCGGATCGGCCGGTGCGGCGAATAAGGGCGCCCAACCCAGCTCAGGCAGCGACGATCTGGAAGTCGCCAAGGCGCAGCTTGGGCTCGACACGGACGA
>JAJXXG010000033.1 GCA_021781255.1 Acidobacteriota bacterium | reverse complement strand
AAATTGCCGGCCACAAATCCTGACAGGATCCCCAGGGAGGCTCCACCCTCTTTCGCCGACGTCACCACTTCTCTCACGTGACTCGAGTCCGTTGAAGTGAAGACCTTGACCAGTTCGGGGATGATCGCACCCGCCAGGGTTCCGCACGAGATGATGGAAGCCAGCTTCCACCAGATCGTTCCGTCGCCGAGCGAGGGGATAATCAGGTACGAGACGATGAAGGTTAGCACGATAGAAAGGATGGACGTAATCCACACCAGCGAGGTCAACGGCGCCTCAAAGCTCATCTCGTCGGAGTCACTGTATTTGGCTCGGGCGATGATGCCGTTGAGAAAGTAGGCGCCAGAGCTGGAGAGCAGCATAGCCACGCGCATGACGAAGATCCAAACCAGCAGCTGCACCTGCGTCATGGGATTCTTGACCGCCAGCAGGATGAAGGTGATCAGGGCCACGCCGGTGACGCCGTAGGTCTCAAACCCGTCGGCGCTGGGGCCAACCGAGTCGCCCGCGTTGTCGCCCGTGCAGTCGGCGATGACGCCCGGGTTGCGCGCATCGTCTTCCTTGATCTTGAAGACGATCTTCATCAGGTCGGAACCGATGTCGGCAATCTTGGTGAAAATGCCGCCGGCAATACGCAGCGCCGCGGCGCCCAGCGATTCGCCAATGGCAAAGCCAATAAAGCATGGGCCCGCATACTCGCGCGGAATGAACAAAAGGATGAACAGCATGATCAGCAGCTCAACCGAGATAAGCGCCATGCCGATGCTCATGCCGGCCTTCAGCGGAATGGCAAACAGCGGGTACGGTTTTCCGCGCAATCCAGCAAATGCCGTCCGCGAGTTCGCAAATGTATTCACGCGAATTCCGAACCACGCCACCCCGTAGCTGCCGCAGATGCCGACAACGCTGAACAGCAGGATGATCGGCAACGTAACCGCAATCGATTTCCCCGGCACCGGCGCCAGATAGCCGAAGTACAGCGCGATAATAACCGCGATGAAGCCCCAGAGCACCAGGATGAACTTGCCCTGTGTCACCAGGTAGGTTTTGCACGTCTCGTAGATCAGCTCGGAGATGTCGCGCATGCTGCGATGAACCGGCAGGTTCTTCAGCTGCACATAGATCGCCAGGCCGAACAACAGGCCGCCGACGCAGAACAGCAACCCGATCATCAGCAGGGCGTGTCCGTTCACACCCAGAAAGCTGACCGTCGACAGATCCGGCAGCACCAGGTTGGCTTCTCCTCCACCCGAGTGTTCCGGCTGCGCATAGGCAAATGTGGGAAGCAGCAGGCCCAGGATGGCTGCCACGGTCTTATACGGACGCCTGAGAAATGCCACCGCTCTCTCCTTGATTGTTGCCGCCACGTTCTGCATGGCAGCATTCCCCGTGTCAGAGCCGAGCACATCGCGCGTGAAAAGCCAGGCCACCAGGAGCGAAAGCACACTCACGCCCTGAAAAAAGTACACCCAACCCAGTGCCGTCACTTGTCCTCCAATGAGAAAAGTTTGAAGCCAAATTGCAAATGACCCCGAGATACGCGACCCGATGAAACCGGGGGGAAAGTCACCGGAAATGTAACACCCGAGTCGGACACTGTCGAGTGATTGCAATCACAGGGTTCCAGAGGCTCCAATTCCGCCCGGATATGCAAATTTACCGTTCTTCCAGGGCAAAGCCATTTAGAGTTACTGGCGAGGAGATCCGCAACCCCACATGCAAGGAACTGCACTGCTGACACCCCGCCAGGCCGCCGAGCGGCTTGGCATCAGTTATCCCGCCATCAAGCACTGGATCCTGGCCGGACGCATTCAGACCGTCAAGACGCCCGGAGGACACCACCGCATACCGCTGAAGGCGCTGGAAGAGTTTCTGCCCGCGGAACCGGCAACGGCACCGTCGCCGCGCATCAGCGGCCGCAACCAGTTGCACGGCTCCGTGCTCGAGGTAAAAGTGGAGGGACTGCTGGCCAAAGTGGTGCTTTCCGTCGGTGGACAGCGCGTAACCGCCATCATCACCGCCGACGCCGTGCGCGAACTGAACCTGAAACCGGGCGAGGAGGCAGTGGCGTTGATCAAGGCTACAGAGGTGATGATTGCCCGAACCTGATTCACCCGCCAGGACGCCTGCCGCACTTGATTATGCTTACTTTTAACTGATTTTTATCGATTCTATTTGTATAATTCTCTTGAATTCGCTCTTAAATGTTCAGGAGATTCCGTTGCAACTGGCAATTTTTCTGCTTCCCCTTCCCCTGTTTTTCGTCTCAAGCGCACCGATTTCAGCCCAGACCGCTCCTGCCCCGCAGGCAAAGAGCTGGGTGGGCCGATGGCTCGGCAACGTCTCTGCCACGCAGGCAGCACAGCCGCACTGGATGACTCCGGTAGCCACGGTGACGCCGCGCCTGGAGCAGGAGTTTCGCTTTGACACGTTCCACCAGGAAACATCCACCGGCAACGTCACGAATCTGGACGGCGGCAAGGGCCTGGAGCTGATCCCGACCCGCCGCACCGAGTTGCTGCTGAACCTGCCGCCCTATCTGTTGCACCAGAATCCGACTGCGGCGGACGGGTGGGGCGATGTCTCCTTCCTGATGAAGTACCGTTTCTTTGCCCGCAATGAGCAGCATGGCGCGGCCATTGTCACAGCATTTCTGGGAGGCTCCGTGCCAACCGGCACCCACAAGAATGGTTCCATCAGTGCGGTGGTGCTGCCAACTCTGGCAGCCGGCAAGGGATGGGGCAAGTGGGACGTGCAGGCCACGCTGGGCGGAGGGCTCCCCGTGGACAGTGTGCAAAAGCTGGGGCGCACCATTCTCTCCAACAACACCCTGCAATATCACGCGCTCAAGCAGCTCTGGCCGGAGATTGAGATCAACTCCACCTTCTGGGAAGGCGGAACAAACGACGGCAAGAAGCAGACGTTCGTCACGCCGGGTGTGATCTTCGGGCGCTTCCCCATTCACCACCGGGTGGCGCTTGCCGCTGGCGCCGGCTTCCAGATTGCCACGACGCACTACAACCAGTACAACCATGCCTTTATCGGCACGATCCGCATGCCGTTCTAGCGGCGCGCCACGGTCTCGCGCGACTCACTCCACCGGGATAAGGATTTTGTCGTCGGGCAGTGCAACCTGCAGATTCTCCTGGGACTCGTCGCGCGCGCCGTCAGGTAACGGATGCAGCTTGAAGAGCACAAGGACGTTTCTATCCGGATCGTCCAGGGCGCGGAAGCTTGCCACCTGCTCCAGCGAGAAGTGGGTATGGATGTCGGCAAGGGTGCCGGGGTCCAGATCGTTCCAGGTGGCGTACCAGCCGGGCTTGTAGACAGCAAGCTTGTCCGGCAGTTCCTGCGTGCCAAAGTCGTCGCACAGGCTGGGCAGATGGGTGATCAGCGTAATTTCGTCTCCGCTGATCGACGTCAGGATCCGGTTGCCGTTGGGATGCTGATCGATATAGTCCGTAAGCTGGCGCGCAGCGGTCACAAGACTGTATTCGGGGTGCAGAACATAGCTCAGCGTCCAGAAAGTGTTCAGAACCGCGGCCGTACCGGCAAGTGCAAGCACCAGCCGTCCCACAAGACGCGGCGCATTCGCCTCTTCCACCAGTGCTGCGGCTCCCTGCGCCACAAGGAAAAAGCTGAAGAAGGCCACCAAGGCAAAGTAGCGTGGCTGCGGGTGATCCTGGTAGGTCATGAAGAGGATGTAGCCCACAACCGATAGCACGGAAGCGCCGAAGAGCGGATCAAGCAACAGCCTGTGCGCCCACGGACGACGCCATGCAACCAGGGTCGCCACGACCACCAGCCCGGAGAGCGGAATCAGGATGTGATCCACCCAAAGCCCGCCATGAAAGGACCACCAGAAGCTCTGGATGGGCCAGAAAGCCGAGTCGGGCTTTACGTAATCATTGATATAGAAGAGGTACTTGTAGTCCGCCAGCAGGCCAAGGCGGAGCACAAGCGCCATCCACGCGCCAAAGCTAAGGGCAAACGATCCGCCTGCGGCCAGCGCACAGCGCACGGCCAGCTTGCGATCGCGCCACAGCGGCAACAGCATGGCCCAGCCCAGCCCCGGCAGCAGAAAGACCGCGGTGGTTTTGGTCAGCACCATCAAGGTGAACATCAGGCCAATCACCGCCGAGGTCCACACCGGGCGATGGCTGGACGGCAGGCGAACAGCCAGGTTCAGGGCCGCAAGCAGAAACGCCGTGAGCATCGGCTCCAGTATGGCCAGCCGCGTAAAGCAGTAGAGGAACGGGCTGGTCACCAGCAGCGTCAGGGCCAGCAGGGCCATCCAG
>JAJXXG010000540.1 GCA_021781255.1 Acidobacteriota bacterium | reverse complement strand
ACGCCATGACGGGTATAATCAACGGCTGGTTCCCAACCAGTTTTGCGATTCGTACCGCGGCAAATGTCAATTTGGCAGCAGCAGCGCAGCAGGCCGTTGAGCGCGCTGACCCCGAAATTCCTGTTGCGCGCCTTACCACCATGCGTGCGGTCATCGACTCGACTATTCAGGAGCCGCGCTTCTTCTCGCTGCTGGCGAGTGGCTTTTCGGCCTTCGCATTGGTACTTACGGTCATCGGCATCTTCGGACTTCTCAGCTACCAGGTGACGCAGCGTACCCGCGAGATCGGTGTGCGCATGGCGCTTGGAGCGGATCGCACGGCCATCCTGCGCGTTTTTGTGGGGCGCGGGTTCGCGTTGGCGTCGGCGGGCGTGGCGCTCGGGCTGATGGCAAGCTGGATGATGCGGCCCGTGCTAGGCCATCTGTTGGCAGACTCGGGAGTGGACCCTGCTGGCGGTGCCGCAAACGTTGTGATGAATGGCATACTAGCCGCTTCCCTGGCCGTGCTTGCCATTCTATGCACCACGCTGGCGGCAAGCTGGCTGCCCGCACGCCGCGCCGCATCCATTGAACCCATGCAAGCGCTGAGAAGCGAGTAGCAAGGTCAGTCAGAGTCAGGTAACGGAGAACGAACGCGATGAATCAATTCTTTCAGGACATCCGCTACGCGCTGCGCCAGTTGCGCAAGTCGCCGGGATTCACGCTCACGGCGGTCATTACGCTGGCGCTGGGCATCGGCGCCAACACCGCCATTTTCACGCTGGTGCATGGCATCCTGCTGCGCTCGCTGCCTGTCTCCAACCCTGCGCAGCTCTATCGCATAGGCGATACGGACGACTGCTGCGTGAATGGCGGATTTGTGGGCGAGAACGGCGACTTCGACATCTTCTCCTACGACCTCTATCTGCATCTGAAGAATTCCGCGCCCGAGTTCGAGCAGTTGGCCGCGGTTCAGGCCGGGCAGACCAACTTCAGCGTGCGCCGAGGCGAGGCCCTTTCCAAACCACTCTTTGGTGAGTATGTCTCCGGCAATTATTTCTCCACCCTCGGCATTGGCTCCTATGCGGGGCGCGTGCTGGGCGAAAGTGACGATAAGCCCGCTGCGGCGCCGGCAACGGTCCTTAGTTACAGCGCATGGCAAAACGAGTTCGCTGCCGACCCTGCCATCGTCGGCGCCACCATCTCCATTCAGGCCCGGCCTTTCACTGTCATTGGAATCGCCCCTCCAGGCTTCTTCGGCGATCGTGTCACAGACAGGCCGCCAGACTTCTGGATGCCACTGTCCACGGAGCCTTACGTCCACGGAGACAGCGCCATCCTGCATCATGCCGATTCAAACTGGCTCTATCCGATTGGCAGAGTGCGGCCCGGCGCGAACATCGGCGCCCTTCAGGCCAGGCTCTCCATCGCGCTCAGGCAATGGCTTTACACGCGTCCTGCGTACACACGCGATGGCGGCTCCGCCATCATTCCCAAGCAGCACGTGGTCATCGTGCCCGGCGGTGGCGGCATCCAGAATCTGCAACAGGAGGCCGGGCAGGGTCTCAAAATGCTGATGATCCTCTCGACAGTCGTGCTGCTCATCGCCTGCGCTAACATCGCCAACCTGCTGCTGGCACGCGGCACGGCGCGACGTGCAGATATTGCCGTGCGCATGGCCCTGGGCGCCGGCCGCCGGATTGTCATTCGCCAGATAATCACAGAGAGCGTGCTGCTGAGTTGCATCGGCGGGCTTGCCGGATTGGCCGTAGCGTATGGCGGCTCGCGCACCATTCTCGCGCTCGCATTCCCTGAGGCGCGCAACCTTCCCGTGGATGCCAGCCCGTCGCTCGCGGTGCTGGGCTTTGCATTCCTAGCCTCGCTTGTCACCGGCGTGCTGTTTGGCATTGCGCCTGCGTGGATGGCGTCGCACGCTCAACCTGCTGAGGCTCTGCGCGGTGTCAATCGTTCCACGCGCGATCGCTCATCGCTGCCGCAGAGGGCGCTCGTCGTGTTTCAGGCTGCGCTGTCGCTGGTGCTGCTCGCAGGAGCCATCCTGATGACAAAATCACTGGCCAGACTCGAACATCAGGACTTTGGCATCGTAACGACCAACCGCTACGTGCTGCACTTTGATCCGGCCGGCGCGGGTTACACCATCGATCGCGTGCCCGCTCTCTACCGCGAAATCGAAGACCGCTTCTCGGCATTGCCCGGCGTCTCAAGCGTAGGCCTGGCGCTCTACAGCCCGCTTGAAGGCGACAACTGGGGCGAGTGCGTCATTCAGGAGGGGCATCCCGCGCCAGGACCTAATTCCAACTGCGGCTCCACATGGGATCGCGTGAGCACTCATTTCCTCGACGCCATCGGTGTGCCTATCGTGCGCGGCCGCGGTCTCACCGAACAGGACACGCAGTCATCGCCGCAGGTCGCCCTGGTCAATGAAACCTTTGCCAAGCGGTTCTTCCCCAATCAGGACCCAGTCGGAAAACACTTCGGCATCGACGCCACTAAGTATTCGGGAAGCTTTGAGATCGCGGGCGTCTTTCGCGACTTCAAGATGAACAACCCGCGCGATCCCGTGCGTCCTGTATTTCTGCGTCCGCTCTCGCAGAAGATGACCACCTACACAGAGCCGCCCCTGGTCACCATGGAAACGCAGTCCATGTTCATCAACGCGATCATGGTCAAGTTCAATCGTCCGCAGCAGAATGCCGATGCCCTGATCCGTCGCACCCTTGCCGGCATTGATCCGAATCTCACAGTCATGGATCTGCGTTCACTCGATGCGCAGGTGGCCGGCAACTTCAATGAAGACAGGCTGGTTGCGCGCCTCACAAGCTTGTTCGGCATCCTCGCGCTGATCCTGGCGTCTGTCGGGCTCTACGGCGTCATGTCCTACTTCGTGGCCCGCCGCACCGGCGAGATTGGCATCCGCATGGCGCTTGGCTCCACGCGCTCCAGCGTAGTGGCTCTCGTGTTGCGTGGCGCCCTGGTGCAGATTGCATTCGGCATCGCGCTCGGCATTCCCTGCGCGCTCCTCGCCGGTCACCTGATGGCAAGCCAACTCTATGGCGTCAGCGCTTACGACCCACTTGCGCTTTTGGCCGCTACGCTGGTACTCACCTTGTGCGCGTCCCTCGCGGGATTCATCCCCGCACGCCGTGCCGCATCCATTGAACCCATGCAGGCACTGCGCGTTGAGTAGTCCCGGCGATTTGCCGGACTGCGGATTGGAGGAACGCAACATCATGATTGCACTGAAAGACGTCGAACGCAGTTACAAGGCCGGCTACACCGAAACGTGGGTCTTGCGCCGCGTCAGCCTCACGGTCAATGAAGGTGAATTTGTCACCGTGATGGGGCCGTCCGGAGCAGGGAAGTCGTCGCTGCTCAACGTGCTCGCGCTGCTCGATGACGGCTGGATCGGCGAATACTGGTTCAGCGAAACGCCCGCGCACAAGCTCAACCGCAGGCAGCGCGCCGATCTCGCGCGCCAGCGCATCGGGATGGTCTTTCAGAGTTATCACCTGTTGGACGATCTGACGGTCGCTGAGAATATTGACCTTCCGCTTTCCTACAAGAACCTGCCGGCCAAAGACCGTCAGGGCATGGTTGCCGATATTCTTGACCGCTTCAAAATCGTCGCCAAAAAAGACCTGTTTCCCAGTCAGCTCTCCGGCGGGCAGCAGCAACTGGTGGGCATCGCGCGTGCCGTAGTGCATGCTCCGACGCTGCTGCTTGCGGACGAGCCCACCGGCAACCTGCACTCCAAGCAGGCCAGCGAGATCATGGAACTCTTTTGCGAACTCAATCGCCAGGGAACCACCATCGTGCAGGTCACGCACTCCGAGGAGAACGCCCGCTACGGCTCGCGCATCCTCGAGCTGCGCGATGGCTGGATCACGCGCGACGAATACCTGCACGCCAGTTCCACGGAGGTCGGCGCAAAGTGAATCTCTTCCACGCGAATCAATCGATAAGGAATTTCTCTCCAGGCCTGCGGACGCGCATGCATGCGGTTGCCGCGGTACTTCTGCTGCAAGTCAACATGGCGCTTGCCGTCGAGCCCGCGCCGGTCGCATCGTCCGTGCAGACATCGCCGCCTGTGGCCACAGCTGCGCCCGTCGCGCAGCGCAACGTTCCCTTCGACCAGTTGCAGCGGCGCTCTCTCAATCCGTTTGACGCCTATCGCGGCACATCGGTCCCTCCGCCCAGCATGGTCAACTCCGCGCGGCTCGATGCGCTCGTCCGCGACGGCAAGCTCTATCTCTCGCTGCGCGACGCCATTGACCTCGCGCTTGAGAACAACCTCGACATGGTCATC
>JAJXXG010000774.1 GCA_021781255.1 Acidobacteriota bacterium | reverse complement strand
GCAAATACGACCTCACTCCTGAAGACATCGCCCTCACCGATCTTGACGGCGTGCAGGCCGCCGGGCACAGGCCCCGCACCAGCGAGCTGCTCCTGCATCTGGAGATCTATAAAGCGGTCCCTGAAGCCAAGGCCGTCGTGCACTGCCATCCCCCTCACGCCACCGCCTATGCCATCACCGGGCGCGTGCCTCCCAATCTCATCATTCCCGAGTTTGAGGTCTTCGTCGGCAAGGTCGCCATCTCCCCTTACGAAACCCCGGGAACCAAGGCCTTCGCTGAAACCGTCCTGCCTTACGTCAAGCAGCACAACACCGTGCTTCTGTCCAACCACGGCATCGTCTGCTGGGCCGATACCGTCACCCATGCCGAGTGGTACGCCGAGGTGCTCGAAACCTATTGCTGGACCCTCATGCTGGCCTCCCAGCTCGGCGCTCCCATCTCGCAGATCTCCGAGCAGCACGGCTCTGATCTGCTCGCCATCAAGAAAAAACTCGGCCTTCCCGACATCCGCTTTGACGCCTCGCGCATGCAGGAGTGCCAGTTGTCCGACCTTGAGGTGCCAAGCTCCATTGCCATCGAGCCCACTCCCTGCGACGGCCCCGGGCGAAGCGCCTCCGCCGCATCCGCTGACCTCGACGCGCTGGTCAGGTCGGTCACCGACGCCGTGATGGACGCAATGGGCAAGTAATCCACGCGCGGCCAACTGAAGCCCGGAGACTTCAACATCAGGATCAGGCGTGCTACGGACAGACGATGAAAGCTGCTGAACGGCAACTGCGAATCCGCCAGATGCTTGAGTCCCGGGACTTCATCGACTCCGAGACCCTTGGCCGCGAGCTCGACGCATCGGAGTCGAGCGTCCGCCGCGATCTTGACATCCTCGAGCAGGAAGGCGTCCTCAGGCGCGTCTACGGCGGCGCCGTCAGTGTGCAGGTGCCGCCCACCCGCGCCTTTGATTACGCCGTCGAAAGCGTGCGCCTCAGCGACGAAAAGAGCCGCATCGGCAGGCTTGCCGCCGGCCTCATTGAAGATGGGCAGACCGTCATCCTCGACGGCGGGTCGACCGTTGCCGCCGTCGCCGGCCAGTTGGCCTCGAAGTCCTTGCACATCGTCACCAACTCCCTCCCCATTGCCGAGGGGCTCGAATCGCTGCGCAATATCGAGCTGACCCTGACCGGCGGCTATCTCGACCCCCGTTCCCGCGTCCTTCTCGGCCCCTTCTGCGAGCAGATGCTCGGCGCCATCCGCGCCGACGCCGTCATCATGGGCATCGGCGGCATCAATGAGACCGGGCTCAGCAACAACAACACCCTCGTCGTAGGCTCGGAGCAGAAGATGATCGCGGTGGCTGCCCGGGTCATCATCGTGGCCGACCATACCAAGTTCGGACGCGGCGGCATGATTCCCGTGGCCCCGCTCGCCGCCGCTCACGTCGTCGTCTCCGACGCCGCTTTGCGCCCCGAGTACGTGGCCATGTTGCGCGACCACGGCATTGACGTGCTTCTGGCATAATCGCAGCGGGCCTGCGCGCGCGCCCTATGCCTGTTCCCGCGCGTCCGCTCCGGAGGCTGCATGCGGATTGAAGCCGGCGACGTGCTGCTTGTCATGGACGTGCAAAACGACTTCTGTCCCGGCGGCGCGCTCGCCATCCCTCGCGCCGATGAGGTTGTCGCGCCCATCCTGAGCGTTGCGCCGCTCTTCTCCCACATCGTTCTCACCCAGGACTGGCACCCTCCCGATCATGCCTCCTTCGTCACCGCCCATCCCGGCCGGGAACCGTTTGCCTCCATCCAGCTTCCTTATGGCCCGCAGACGCTCTGGCCGCCGCATTGTCTGCAGGGCGCTCCCGGCGCGGAGTTTCATCCCGCCCTGCGCCTGCCACAGGCCGAGCTCATCCTGCGCAAGGGCTTCCGCACGCACGTCGATTCCTATTCCGCCTTCTTCGAGAACGATCGCGTCACTCCCACCGGCCTTGCCGCCTACCTCCGCGAGCGCAACCTCGGTCGCATCTTCCTCTGCGGCCTCGCCTACGACTTCTGTGTGGGCTACTCCGCCCTCGACGCCCGCCGTCTTGGCTTTTCTGCTCTCGTCCTCCGCGATGCCTGCCGCGCCATTGACCTGAACGGCTCGGCCGCCGCCATGGATGCGCAGCTTGCCGCGGCCGGCGTAGCCGTAATCGCGCTCGACCGGCTCTCTGCCTGAGCCCGCGCGCAACTCCCTCGGCACGCGGCGGCAAACCCCTCGCCCTTGCCCCGCCGATTCTTCTTCGGCTCGAAGCCCGCAGCCCTTGCCCCTCCGCATCCGGCAAGCTCCTGTCTCTGCAGCTGCGATCCGGTCCGCTGTCTCCGGCCTCCGCGCGGCTTCATGCTGACGCTCCAGCCGCAGCTATCGCCTGCGGAAATGTTGTAGTCTTTTGAGGGGCTGCCCTGTCTCTGCCATTTCTTGACAGCAGCCTCGGTGCCCCATTTCCATGTCCCGCAACTTCTACATCCTCGCCGCCACTCTGGGCTTCTTCGCCCTCGTCTCGGGCGGCATGGCGCTCGTGCCCTCCGGTTTTCAGCCCGGCCTGCCCGCCAACGGAACCCTCTGGCGCACCGTCGCTCTGCTGCTCCTCCTCGCCGCCCTGGTTTCGGCCCTCATCGGTGTCATGAGCCACCTCTTTGAGCAGGTGGACCGCCGCAGTGAACAGGCCCGCCGCGCCGCCCGCCGGAGACGCCGTCAGCCATAAAGCGCGTCCGCTCGCTAAAATAAGAAGGTGCGGGTCATTGCCCGCTCAGGATTGAGCTGACGACGATGTACGAAGTTACCGTGGAGGCAGACTTCTCCTCCGGCCACTATCTCCGCAATTACAAAGGCAAGTGCGAAAATCCGCACGGCCACAATTACAGGGTCCGTGTGACGCTCGCCGGCGCCGAGCTTGACGCCGCCGGGCTGCTGCTCGACTTCAAGCTGTTAAAGCAGGTGCTCCGCCCTGTCATCGAGCGCATCGACCATCAGATGCTCAATGATCTTGAGCCCTTCACCGTTCTCAACCCTTCGGCTGAGAATCTGGCCCGCTACTTCTACGACGAGACCAATCGGCATCTTGCCGATGTCACTGCCGGCCGCGTGCGCGTCAAGGACTGCACCATCTGGGAAACCGATACCACTACGGCCACTTACTACGAGTAGCCGTGCCGCATCCGCAATTGCGGCGTGCGGTCCGCCGCCTGCTTCTCCGCCGCGGCCGCCTTCGCCCCGTCAGTTCATGCTGCTCGACTTCGAGCGCAGATACTTGTTGAACGGGATCTCGAAGTAGAACAGCTCGTGGCCTTCCCCGTCGCGGATCGAGCGGATGTAGAGCTTGGCGTCCAGCAGCGGATCGCTGAGGCCCGAGACGTCGTAGAACAGAAATCCTGCTCGCGTCGTGTGCGGCTCCACCGTCAGCGCCGAGTACTCGAAGGTGTTGAAGTCCTGCTCGATCTCCTTGTTGCTGCCTTTCGGCTTGGTGTGGATCGGCGGCAGCGGCGCCGGCAGCGGAATCTTTCCCCCCATCCGTTCTTGCCGCGTCATCAGGCGCTCCACGTCCTCCGGCTCCGCCGCCTGAATGCGGTCTCCATCCGCCGTCTCAAAAAGAATCCGCGCGTCGCTCAGCGAGATTGGTTTGTCGCCCAGGTTGGTCACGATCAGCCGCACCGGCATCACGTTGTGCCCCAGGTAGTCGATCCGGAATATCGACTCTTTTTTCTTGCTGTCGTACGGCTCCGCCGCAATGGCCACGTGCTCGGCCGCGTGCACCTCCACCGCGGCAAAACTGGTCGCCGGCTCCACCGCGGGCGGCGTGTGCTCAACCGCATAGCCCATCCCCGCCACGCAGACCATGAGAAGCGGTGCTCCGCGCAAGATTCTCATCGTCCTCGACTGTATCATTCCAACGTGAACCTTCCCATCAACAAGGCTCCGCGGCTTTAGACTGGCGGAAGAGCGATTCGGTACGGAATGATTCTCTTTCTCTATAACCTGGCCCTGCTCGTGGTTCTCGTGGCCGGGGCGCCGTGGTGGCTCTGGCGCATGGCCACCACGCAAAAATATCGTCAGGGACTCTCGCAGCGGCTCGGCTGCGTTCCTGCGCCTCTGCTCGCCCCGCGCGACCGCCCCCTCATCTGGGTCCACGCCGTCAGTGTCGGTGAGGTGCTCGCCGTTACGCGGCTCGTGCAGACCCTCGATGCCGGGCTGCCGCACCATGCGCTGGTCGTCTCCACCACCACGCTCACCGGCCAGGCGCTTGCCCGCCAGCGCTTCGGCGCCGATCGCGTCTTCTACTGTCCCCTTGACCTGCC
>JAJXXG010000662.1:3981-4322 GCA_021781255.1 Acidobacteriota bacterium | reverse complement strand
GCAGTTTTACCTGACGCTGCTGGATAATTACGTGCCGGATCCGGATGAGCGCGTGGCGGCCTTTGCAGCGGTGGAGAATATTCCGTCGATTGCCAAGAAGGCCGACTTCTGCATGAAGTGGATGGACTCGATCCAGAAGCTGGAAGAGCTGCGAACGCGCGAGGACCGGCGACAGTTTCTGTTGAATCTGATCTGCTTTGCGTCGTGCATCGAGGGGCTGTTTTTCTTTGCTGCATTTGCCTATGTCTACTACTTCCGCTCGCGCGGACTCCTGCATGGGCTGGCTGCGGGAACGAACTGGGTCTTCCGCGATGAGAGCTGCCATCTCGAATTTGCCTTTG
>JAJXXG010000662.1:0-3971 GCA_021781255.1 Acidobacteriota bacterium | reverse complement strand
TGAGGTGGTGAATGTAGTGCGGGCGCAGGAGCCAGATCTATGGGACGCCGATCTGGAGCGGCAGATTGTGACCATGCTGCAAGAGGCAGTGGACGCTGAGGTGCAGTTTGCCGAAGACCTGCTGGCGGGCGGTGTGGCGGGGCTTTCGCTGCGAGAGATGCGCCAATATCTGGGATACGTGGCCGACGCGCGCCTGAACCGCTTAGGTATCGATCCGGTCTTCAAGACGAAAAATCCATTCGCCTTCATGGAACTGCAGGATGTGCAGGAGCTCACAAACTTCTTTGAGCGCCGAGTCTCCGCGTATCAGTCTGCAGTGGAGGGTGAGGTTGCTTTCGGGGAAGATTTCTGAGCAAATCAGGTTTGCAGGAAAACGAAAGGCGCAGGAGTGATCCTGCGCCTTTCCTGTCTCTGAAAGCGACTACAGAGCCTTGTTTGCGCCTTTGTTGTAGGGGGTTCCGCCGGAGCCGCCCATGGAAGCCGTGGAGCCAGCCAGGCTGATGGCAATGACGGAGTTGGAGTTGTCATCGTTGAAGAAGATGACCTGTGTGTCAACGCTGGTGCCTGCGGCGGCAATGCCGAAGATGGCTCCGGCGTTGCCGCTGTCAACGAGCTTGGTGGCGGCCACCAGTCCCGTGGGCGTAATCTCGATCATGTTGTTGTCGCCGGTATTGCCAACAATCAGATCGCCGTTGTACAGCTCCGCCATGCTGACGGGATAGTTGAGCGGCATACCGCTGTAGATGACCTTGGCGTGGCTGGCCATGGGACCGCTGAAGCTGAGCCCGGTGGAGGCAGTGCCGGAGACGGTGATACCGCCATCGGTGAGCGTGGAGGCGTTGGTCAACGCAACAATGCTGTTGGTGTCGCTGGAGACGACGTACAGCGTATCCGAGGGCTGGTCATACGTCAGTCCGGCAGGTGCCAGAATGCCGTAGGACGAGGTGAGGTTGACCGGAAAGCCCTTGGCGATCTTCTGGAACATGAAGCCGGAGCTGGTAAGGCGGATGGCGACCACCGATCCGTCACCGGCGTCAGTCACGTAGAAGGTGGGCACGGCCATGGTAAGCGTCGCCGCCGGAACAGCGTAGATCTGCCCCCACGGATGCATCCAGGTGTATGCGGTTGCAAGCGTGTTGACGACCGAGCCGGAGGTGCTCACGATGGGGTTGTCCATGGCGGTGTAAGCCGCTACCCAGGGAAAGCCCGCTTTGGTGTTGATGGCGATGGCGTCGCAGCCCTTCAGGCTGGGGTCCTGAGCAAAACGCATGGGCTTGGAGCCGGGCATCGGCGCAAGCTGGACCATCGTGGTGCCGTTGCCGGCATTGCCCATCGAGTCATTGAAGTTGCAGACCATCAGGTTGCCCATGGTCTCGGTACCCGCGGTAACGGGTTCAATGGCCAGGCCGTAGGGGTTGTTGTCGCCGTTCATCGGGTCGACCGTCGAGCCGATCGTCTGCACGGTGACGAGCTGGTTGAGCACAGCGCTGTTCATCGAGGAAGTTCCGGCGCCGGATGACATCGAAGACATGCCGCCGCCGCCGGAGCAGCCTGCAAGAACAAGCGCGGCGGCAAAGGAGCAGAGGATGGCTGATTTGGTTGCGAGAGCTGGTGCGTTACGCATAAGTGACCTCAATCATTTTTTTATGGTGTGCAGTGCGGGCGCTATGAGCCGCCAGACTGACGGTATCGCCTGTGGAAATATGTGTCCAGCCCACTGTTCAGAGGGCTAAAAGAAGAGGGAAGGGTATTTGATAAGGCAAATATTTCTTTTGACGCCCCGCAGAATGCGAACGGCTCCTGCCTTCCGTGCGAGGACGAGAAAGGGGGAATCAGCCGAGAACCGAGGGGCGGTGCGCGGTCCCGTCGAAGTGGTTGGTGGTTTTATATAACTCATACTGTCCGTCGGCGGCGGCGACACGAGTCTTGTCCAGAATGGATGCCACCTGTTGCTGGCTGAGCGGACGGAAGGTGCGGGCTGCCGTGAGCGCCTGCTGCAGGACGGCATCGCTGTCGATGCCTGTAATCTGCACGGAGATGGGAAGATTCAGGCAGTAGTGCAGGCACTCCATCGGCTCGACAGTGCCGCTGTCCAGAATAAAGTGGTCGCCAAAAGCCTTCATCCCAAGCGGCGCAATCCCTTCGCGCACCAACACGGGTAAAACTTCGTGACTGAAACTGCGGAAGTGCGCATCCATCACGTTGAGTGGCATTTGCACGGTGTCGAAGTGGAAGTTGTGTCTCCGTGCCATCTCCAGCATCCGCAGATGCACGTAAGGGTCTTTGTGGCCCGTGAAGCCGATGAAGCGAATCTTGCCCGCTTGCCGCGCTTCGGTCAGCGCTTCCATGGCGCCGTCAGCGGCAAAGGCGCGATCCGGGTCTTCCAGGCGAATGACCTCGTGCAGTTGCATCAGATCGATGTGATCGGTTTGAAGCCGGCGCAGACTCTCCTCCATCTGCTGTGCGGCGGCGGCCTTGGTGCGTCCGTCAATCTTGGTCATAAGGAAAACACGCTGCCGATAGCCGTCGCGGAGCGCTTTGCCCATGCGGACTTCGCTGACTCCGGCGTTGTAGTCCCAGCAGTTGTCCATGAAATTGATGCCGCCGTCGATAGCCTTGCGGGTGAGCGCAATCGATTCCGCTTCGGTCAAACTCGGCTTGCCGATGTGATAACCACCCAGCCCGATGGCCGAGACGCGCTCGCCGGTCTTGCCCAGCGTCCGATACAGCATCCCGTTCGATTCGCGTGTCTGTGGCATCTGCTCCGCCAGAGCAGGAAGTTGCGCGATCCATTGCGTCAGAGCGGCAGCGGAGAGCATCGAGTTGCGCACGAAGCTACGACGGTCGATGGGATGCATGGCGGGATTCCTCCTCGAAAGTATCAGCGAAACGAGCGCGGTCGCGAGAGCCGTGAGCGACTGAGCACGACTGGGATCAACATAAGCCAGCCGGCGCTTGTGTGCAAGCTTTGCCCCGGAGCGGTGGTCACCGGTGGAGTGGCGCGGATGCCATTGCGATACAATCAGAGTTTATGCCGCATATGCAGAACGCAAGCATTCACGCGGCGAAACGGAGCACGAGTGAGAGATTTTGCCGTGAAAAAAGGTAGAATGACAAACCGCAGTCTGGCGAGAACCGACAACATCGAAGATGAGGCTGGAGGCGCGGTTGCAGAGGAGCGCAAGCCGCGGCGGATTCGTTCGACGACTGTGGTGTGTGTGCGGCGCAATGGCAAAGTGGTGATGGCTGCCGACGGTCAGGTGACGTTGGGCGACCATGTGTTGAAGCACACGGCAAAGAAGATTCGCCGCCTGTATCAGGACAGGATTCTGGCGGGATTCGCCGGATCGACAGCGGACGCGTTCTCGCTCTTTGCGCGCTTTGAGGCAAAGCTGGAGCAATTCAGCGGCAACCTGGGGCGCTCCGCGGTGGAGCTGGCCAAGGACTGGCGCACCGATAAGATGTTGCGCAATCTGGAAGCGCTGCTGATTGTGGCCGATGTGGGGCAGACGTTTTTAATCTCTGGATCAGGCGATGTGATTGATCCGGACGAACCGATTGCCGCAATTGGCTCCGGGGGCAGTTATGCCACGGCGGCGGCGCGCGCTCTGCTGGAGAATACGGAGTTGTCCGCGCGCGAGATTGTCGAGAAATCGCTGCGTATAGCAGGCGAAATCTGCATCTACACCAACGACAGGATCACGATTGAGGAGTTGCAGGCTTAGGAGCACCGGTGTGCTCGGCTTGTTTGTGGAGACTATGGCGATTACTTTGCCCGGAGTGGCCGACGATCACGAAATTGTGCTGGAAGAGTTGACACCGCGTGAGATTGTGGCGGAGTTGGACAAGCATGTGGTGGGCCAGCGCGCGGCCAAACGCGCGGTAGCCGTGGCGCTGCGCAACCGCACGCGCAGGCAGAAGCTGCCGCCCGATCTCGCGGACGACATCATGCCCAAGAACATCATCATGAT
>JAJXXG010000101.1 GCA_021781255.1 Acidobacteriota bacterium | reverse complement strand
ATGACGGACGACCGCGCGCTCGGGATCGGCATGCTCTGCAACGGTGGCGGCTACCTCGCCACGAGCGGTAACGGTGGGCTCTCCTGGGCGGATCCGGTGTCCACCGGCCTCACCGGCCTGAACGCGGTGGTCTTTGCCACCGAGGCGGCGGACCAGCTCCATGCCGGTCTGCGCGCCGCGGAGGTGAAGTCTCCGCGCGACGTGGCACATTTGCGCCATGACAGGCGCCTAGGACATTGCGCTCTCGGAGCATCGTGAGTCAAGGCGGTCCTGCGTCAGGTTCGCGGCCAAAAGTCTCGCGCCGCATGTTGCTTGAATTCCATGGTATTGAACCTGAGGCAGGAGAGGCCACCCGGCTCAGCTCACTTCCCAAGACTGAACGGACCATTTTACGAAATCTCTGCGCCGCTACTCCGCCGTCGTGCGGCTCAGACATGACGCTCGGGCCGGATGACAGCCATCCTTCCGCTGCCATGCCCGGCGACAAACCATCTGGATTTCCAATCAGCTCTGCAGGTATCTTGTTTGGCTGCCTGAATTTGCTGGCTATCTGCAAATTACATCCGGCTCGCGTCCCTGCTCGCGAGCGCAGTTGTAAAGACGGGCTGCGCGGTCATCTTTGCCGCATGATGCTCCATCCGGCACGGCGCTCTTGCAACCGCTTGCTGCCGGTCCGGCGCCTGCTCTTTCTAGGTAGTCGGCGGCCTGGATCGACGCATGGTATGCAGGGCGGGAAGTCGTGTTATAAATCACCTAAGGAGCGGCTTTCCGGGATGTAGACGTGAGAAAGGTCACTTGGTGGATAGGGAAAAATCACAACCTTGTGACGGCTATCACATACACCCTTTTTAGGTCTGTTGTTATCTAAATTAAGGAAGCTGCACCGAGGCGATTCAGTGTGTCTGAGGTCAGCCGGAGCAGGAACGATCGCGCCGGTTGTGACATTGACTGATCGTATCCCGGGCTCCAAGCAAGATCAGGTCCCCACCACAACTACAATTCATGCAAGGAGGAATCATGAAGATTATTGTTCTAACCACCCTCGTGTATTTGACGGCAGCAGCCGGTGTGCAGGCGGGCACCATCCATGGCCAGGTGACGGGCGCCAAGGGCGAGTCCGTGGTGTATGTCGAAGCCATTCCGGGCAAGACGTTTCCCGCGCCCGCGCAACATGCAGAGATGAATCAGAAGGGATTGATGTTTGAGCCGCACCTTCTGGTCGTCGAGCAGGGAACCACGGTGGACTTTAAAAACGAAGACAGCGTGGAGCACAACGTCTTCTGGCCCTCGATCGACGGCAACAAGAGCCTGGGACACAACATGGGCACCTGGCCTCGCGGCCAGCAGCGCAGCTTCAAGTTTGAGAACACGGGCGTTGTGCCGCTGCTGTGCAATGTTCACCCCGACATGGCGGGTTACGTCGTTGTTTCTCCGACTCCGTACTTTGCCACGACCGACAAGAGCGGCGCGTACAAGATCGACGATGTACCCAACGGAACCTACAAGCTGACGGCCTGGAACGAAGCGGGCAAGGGCAAGAAGCTGACGGTGCAGGTGACGGTGACGGGCGATGCCAGCGCGAACATCGCGCTGAAGTAGCAGTCGGGCAGAGGGCCGTGGGCGCATGCCCACGGCGCAAACCGGGGATAGCAACAGAGCGGGGAAACGGCCGGAATGCTGAAGCGATATGAAAACAAAGCGGTCGATGCGGGGTGGCTGAACAGCAACTTTCCCTGCATGATGGCGTGTCCAGCGCATACTAACGCGGGCCGATATGTGGCGCTCATCGCGGAAGGGAAGTTCGAGGAAGCCTATCGCTACGCGCGTGGGCCGAATCCGCTGGCCAGCATTTGCGGCAGGGTGTGTGCGCACCCCTGCGAGACGGCCTGCCGCCGCGGCGCGATTGATCGGCCCATCTCGATTCGTGCGCTGAAGCGGTTTTTGACCGAGCGCCACGGGCCCGAATCGCGTCGGCCGGTGGATGTGAACGCGGGCTGCGCCCAGCAGAAGCTGCCCTACAAGGTAGCGGTGGTGGGCGCCGGGCCAGTGGGTCTGTCGGCGGCGCACGATCTGGCGCTGATGGGCTACGCGGTCACGATTTTCGAGGCCTCCCCGGTCGCCGGCGGCATGCTTCATCTGGGCGTGCCGGAGTACCGGCTGCCGCGCAGCGTAATCCAGGCCCAGGTGCGAGAGATCCTGGCGGCCGGAGATATTACGCTGAAGCTCAACCAGGCGGCGGGGCGCGACTTTACCGTTGCGGAACTGCGGCGTCAGGGCTACGACGCAGTGCTGATCGCGGTCGGCGCCCATCGCAGCCGCGATCTTACCATTCCCGGCGTCGAACTCGACGGCGTGCACCGGGGAATCGATTTTCTGCTCAATGTAAACCTGGGCTACCAGTTCACGATCGGCAAGAAGGTGATTGTCGTCGGCGGCGGCAACGTGGCCATGGACGTGGCTCGCTCGGCGGCGCGCGAGGTGGTGCGCCAGCACATCTCCGGAGTGGAAGAGCAGGAACCGGCCCAGCAGAGCGTGGACGCGGTGGCCGGCAAGGAGATGATGGATATTTCCCTCTCCGCGCTGCGCCTGGGCGCCGAGGAGGTGCACCTGGTGTGCCTGGAGAGCCGCGCCGAGATGCCGGCCGCGCAGGAAGAGATCGTGGAGGCCGAGGAGGAGGGTGTGATTCTGCACCCAGGCCTGGGCCCGAAGAGCATTGTGGGCGGTCCGGGCGGCGTAAAGGCGCTTGAGGTGATCCGGACCAAGCAGGTCTTTGACGCCAACGGCCGCTTCAATCCCATCTTTCAAGAGGGCAGCGAGTTTCTGCTCGACTGCGACACCGTCATCATGGCCATCGGCCAGGCGCCGAAGCTGGATTTCCTGCAGCCCGAGGACGGCGTGGAGATCTCGCGCCGGGGATTGATCGCGGTCGAGCCGCGCACGCTGATGACCTCGGCTCCCGGCGTATTTGCCGGCGGGGACTGCGCCTTCGGGCCGCGGCTGATCATTGACAGCGTGGCCGACGGCAAGCGCGCGGCCATGGGCATTGACGAATACCTGCGCGGCGCCAGCCACCCCGAGGCGGCCATTGAAGTGGAGATCCTGCAGCGCCACTCGATGCCGCTCAATCTGCTGGATTTGGTGCGGAAGGATCCGCCGGTTCTGCCGCTGGATCGCCGCACCGGAGTTACGGAAGTGGAGCTGGTGTTCGACGAAGAGACGGCGCGGGCCGAGGCCCAGCGCTGCCTGCACTGCTGGGTCAACACCATCTTCGAGGGCAACGCCGCGGATGGCAGCCAGTGCATTCTCTGCGGCGGCTGCGTCGACGTCTGCCCGGAGAACTGCCTGGAGCTGGTCAGCCTGGAGCGCTTTGATTTCGAGCCCTCTGTGGTTGAACGGCTGGTGGCCAACGAGCAGTTGCTCAATGTGGAGTTGGACGAAATGCGGGCCGAAGACCTGGGCGTCATCTCCGGTTCGGTGATGCTGAAGGATGAGACGCGCTGCATTCGCTGCGGCCTGTGCGCCGCCCGCTGTCCGGCGGGCACCATCACCATGGAAGCCTACAACCTGATTCCGGCCGAACCGACCGGGCTTGTCTCTATTGAATCCATCGAAGCGCCGTTGCGCGCGCCGGTGGCAGACAGAAAGTGAAGCCGATCATGACCACAACAACTGAAACCCATGCTGTTCGCGAAGGCTCCGAACTGGATCGCAGGGAGTTCTTCACCAAGCTCGGCCTCGGCTCTCTGGGAATTGCAGCTGCCGGAACCCTGGCCTTTTACTACCGCTTTCTTTCGCCCAGCGTCCTGTACGAGCCCTCCCCGAGTGTCAATGAGGGCAAGATGGAAAACTTTCCGCTAGGCTCGGTCACGCTGGACGTGAATTCCGCGGTCTATGTAGTTCACCTTGCCGAGGGCTACTTCTCGCTCAGCGCGATCTGCACTCATCTGGGCTGTCTGACCGCCTGGAAGCCGGAGTTGAACATGATCGCCTGCCCGTGCCACGGCAGCCGCTTCAGCCAGGAAGGGCAAAAGCTGGCCGGCCCGGCGCCCAGGCCGCTGCCCTGGCTTAGGACCTGGATCAGCGACGACGGCGAACTGATGGTCGATCGCTCCGTAACCATTCCACAGATGCAGTTTCTGAGGGTATAAGAGATGCCGGGCATCATCGATAACTATTACGACAAGCTCGAACGCACGCGGGTCTGGCGGTCGATCTTTCGCAGCGGAACAGGCCGCAGCACGCTGCACAACTCGCTGGCCATCCAGCAGAACGTGTTTCTGCACCTGTTCCCCACCAAAGTCCGCAAACGCATGCTCGGCCTC
>JAJXXG010000978.1 GCA_021781255.1 Acidobacteriota bacterium | reverse complement strand
GGATACACCCGCAGTTCCAGCGGTCCGCTCGGTGTCTCGTCCGTACTTTGGATCAGAGGCTGCATCGGTACAATGCTGCCGCCGCGCACATACACCGGGAGAGTCGCCAGATCGGGATGAATCTTATACGGCTCAGGGAACTTCGACAGTGACTCGCCCTTGGCGACCGCCTCGGCCACCTGCACAATGTCTGGCCCTTCCCGCTGCGGCGGCATTTTCTCGCCGGTCCAGAAATCGAACCATGTTCCCGGCGGATAAGACACTGCGTATGCATCGCGCATTTCGCCAAACGGCGGCGGTGCAATCAGCAGGTCGCGCCCCAGCAGAAACTCGGAATCCGAAGCGTCAAAGTAATTCGGAAACTCCATAAAGAGCGGACGAACCAGAGGAAGACCTGTGCGATGTGCCTCATCGGCCAGCGTGTAGATGTAGGGAAGCAGGCGATAGCGCGTATCAATGTATCGGCGTCGGATCGCTTCCTGTTGCGGCCCATTCACCCACACCTCCTGCGGTAGTGAGCCCTTCGTGCTGTGATCGCGGTACATCGGGTTGAACGCGCCAACCTCCACCCATCGCGTCAGCAGATCGGCTGATGGCGACCCGTTGAATCCGCCAATGTCATCGCCCACCATTGAAATGCCGCTCATACCCAGGTTCAGCAGTTGCTGGGTTGAGAGTCGCAGGTGATTCCACGTGGCAGAGTTGTCGCCGGTCCAGGTAAAGCCAAAACGCTGGCCGCCCGCGTAGGTCGCGCGAGTCAGCACAAAGGGACGATCATTCGGCCGAAGCTTCAGCAGGCCGTCAAATGTGGCTCGCTCGTTTTCCATGCCAACAATGTTGTGAATCTCGCGATGCGTCGCCGTGCGGGTATTGAAGCCCGGCTCTTCGATGCGATGCACCGTATCAAGCGGCATCGTCTTGTCCGGCCCGTCGAAAACCGAGGGCTCATTCATGTCGTTCCAAAAGCCCGCCACGCCGTCCTTCACAAACTGCCTATACAATCCTCCCCACCACTCGCGAGTCTTTTCCCGCGTAAAGTCCGGGAATACGGCAGGCCCTGGCCACACAACACCCACAAACTCACTTCCGTCAGGATTCTTCACAAAATTGTCGCCTGCGTGACCAGTGTCATAGGGTAGGTAACCCTGATTTGGCAGGTGGGCAATGTGCAGGTCTGTAATCAGCACCAGGTGGAAATGCTGTTTGCGCAGATCGCCCACCAACCCCGGAAAATTCGGAAATCTCACCGGATCCACCGTAAACGGCCGGTTCCGGTATTGATAGTCGATATCGAGATACAGTACGTCCGAAGGAATCTTGTCGGCACGTAGCCGGTTGGCAACCCGCCGAACATCCGATTCCGGCGAATAGCTGTAGCGTGACTGCTGGAAACCCAGCGCCCACATCGGCGGCAAGGGAGGCTTGCCAGTCAGGAAAGCGTAATCCTCCACCACCTTCTTCGTCGAAGGCCCGTACAGGAAGTAGTAATCCAGCGGCCCGCCTTCTGCGCCAAAGGCGTAAGCATCACGCGCTTCCTTGCCGAAATCGAACCAGGTGCGCCAGGTGTTATCCAGAAAGAGTCCATAGGATTGCCCTCCGGTAATGGCAATAAAAAATGGAATGCTCTTGTAAATCGGATCAGTCGCCTCCTGCGGGCCAACGTCGGTGTTCCACAGCGTATACGCCTGGTTTCGCCGATTGAACGTACCCAACTTGTCGCCGAGTCCGTAAAACTGCTCGTCATCCGGCATTTGTTTGTAAACCGAAAAGCCTCCATCGCGGAACTCCACGGGCCGGCCGACCGCGTCGGAGCACAGCACGTGGCCATGCAAATCGCTGATAACGACGCGCAGCGGCTTGCGCTCTACGCGCACATCAAGCGCGGCCGTTCGAAAGCCGACGGAGTTTACATCTTCCTGCGGCTGCACATTCACTGCCGACTCGCGCGAGGCCGGCAGAACGGCCCATGACGCATCTTCAGGCAGTTGCACTCCATCGGCCACGCGGATGCGCACAATGTCGTCGCGCAGCGCGGTGATGCGCATCTGCGCCGGTCCAGCCTGGATCTGCACGCCATCGGGCAGAGCATGCGCCGCAGTCACCGCGGTAAGATCCACCGGTGGCTTCGGCGCCGTTTGGGAATAGATGAGGGTGGTTGCGGCGAAAGCAATAAGGCAAAGTTCCAAGTCATACTTCGGGTGACGGATCATCCCTGGTTCTCCTGTCAGCCTGCCATCATAGCAATCCTTCAAAGATTTGCAGAGCCCAAATCACCACATAATGCACACTGTCCCTATTTCGCAGGCTGACCCAATTTGCGCGACAATATCTCTTCGGAGCCAACGATGCCCAGCCAGAATCTGCAGCATCAGATGTACGAGCTCACCAGTCCTTCGCGAGCGCAACGCGTCGTGCTCGCGGCCTTTCTCGCCGCATGGGTCGCGCTCTCCTGGGTCATTCTCTTCGGAGGAGGCCTTGGGTTCCTCAGCCATCATCTACTTCTCGAATGGAACTCTGCCACTCGGCTTCGCCGTGAGTTGCTCGTGGCGGCCTTCACCATTTACTTCATCCGTCTGCTCTTCGCCATCTTCATCTTTCTCAGGCGCGGCATGGCATGGACTGAGGTTTTCACCATTGCCCCCTGGGTGGGCTGCATCGTTCTTCTGCTGTCCATCACCGGCGGCTTCAACACCTCATCTATCGGCATAGCCTGCGCCCTGGGCGTTGCTCTGTTTCTTCTCGGCTCATCGATGAACACATGGTCTGAGTTCCAGCGCCACCGCTGGAAGCAGCAGCCGCAAAACAAAGGTCAACTCTTCACCCGCGGACTTTTCCGTCTCTCGCGCCATCCCAACTACTTTGGCGATCTCATCTCCTTCACCGGACTTTGCCTCATCGCCGGCAGCTGGATCACGGCCATCATTCCTGTCCTCATGCTTCTTGGTTTCGTCTTCGTCAACATCCCCGTGCTCGATGCGCATCTGCGCGCGCGCTACGGCGCGGCCTTTGACGACTATGTAAAAACCACCGCGCGTCTCATCCCTTTTATCTACTAGCGCTCCCGCTACACTCACCTGCACACTCCTCCCACCGTCTAATGCGCAGGAGGTTTCAAATGCGTCCGTTGCTTGTTGCCAGCTTCGCGCTGGCGTCGCTCGCTCTTCCCGCAGCGGCACTCGCAAGCACGCCAGCGATGTCAGCCGCATTCATCAAAACCGATCAGAACGTAACCACTGGCGTCACGCCGGTGCGCGTCGCGCAAACCCAATGGGTTCGTTTACCAGGCACCTTGCCCACGGATGAGTTGCCCAAAGTCTCAAAGTTTCTTATCAACTTGAAAGTCAGCAAAAACGGCATGCCGGAGGATCTGCGCATGATCCATTCCAGTGATCCCCCACGAAACAACTCCGTGATTGCTTCCGTCTCGGATTTTCAATTTGACCCAGCGCACCTCGATCACCGTGATATAGGCGTTCCCGTTCATCTCACGGTGCTCTTGCATCGCTAGGCACCGGTCATTCGAATTGCTGTCTTAAGCTACGCTCCGCGTGGCAATCATCCTCCATCCCGGCCACAGCCTCAACGCCGGGATGGAGATTTTTTCTATAGGCCCGTTGCGCTCCGCGCATTCCTCAGTAGGGATACTTCTCTAACTCGAGACAGCGCTTTGCCACAGCCCGGCTCAGCGCAACACTGTTCCCCGGCGTCCCGCGCGTCAGCCTGCGCAGAATCGCCAGTTGTGTCCGCAGCATATCGCCCTCTGCGCTCGCCGCCAGTACTCTCCGTGCAGACTGTTCCACAGCGGCCAGGCTCTCCTCTGCCAGTAGCCCGCACATTGCCGCGGCTGCCGCCCCTTTGCCCTTCGTTCCCATCTTCCGCGTTCGCACCACGGCTGACTCCAACGCGTACACCTGCGTAATCATGTCTGCCAGATCGGCCATCACTTCCTGTTCGTTCTCCAGCGCCGTCATAAACCGCTGGCTCGCCACACCCGCAGCAAACAGAGTCGTCTTCTTCGCCGCCGCCAATGCCGCCATCTCGCGCTCCAGTTCGCCACCCGCGTCCTCGCCTCCCAGCGACGGCGGCTCCATCACCTCATCCATCACGCGCTTGATGGCCGCCATCAGCGGCAGTTGCCCCTTCATCGCGCGCTTCATCAACCACCCGGTAATAATCAGACGGTTGATCTCATTCGTTCCTTCAAAAATCCGGTTGATGCGCGCATCGCGATAATTACGTTCCGCCGGATACTCCTCCACATACCCGTAGCCGCCCATCGTCGCCACCAGCTCGTCGGCCACCACAGCCAGCATCTCTGATCCAT
>JAJXXG010000202.1 GCA_021781255.1 Acidobacteriota bacterium | reverse complement strand
CTCATTCCACTCGCAATTTTCCAGGCACCCTTTTGCACTCTAATTCCCTGAAACGCGCACAATAGAACCATGCCGCAATCCTCACTCCAACTCGATCCGTCGCCGGCCCGGTACCCCCTACCCCCCCTCCAATATTTTTCTTTTCCACAAATTCCGTGCATGTTTTTGCCCGGCAGTCTGTCTCTTTTCTTCGCCTCCAGCCATAGAAGAATAAATACCCATCCCCCCCTCGGGGAATTTGCGGGTTTACCCAGAAAGCTTGCATGAAGATCGACTCGCAAGCTCCGGCCCAACCGGTCCTGCTCGCTGCCGCACACGCTCCACTTGCCACCGCCACCCTCCACATAAGAGAATCGATTTTCTTGATGTGAACCGGAGGTTCCCTGCATGAACTCAGCTGCCCTGCGCTCGCTCCTCGTCGCCTCGCTCGTCCTCACTCCGGCCCTCCTCGCCGCCCAGATCAGCGGCACGCAGCAGCCCGGCAGCAAGCCCGAGATTGTTGCACCGCTGCAAAAGCTCTCGCCCTCCGGCCATCCCGACAACGACTACTGGCGCAAGCACGACGCCCTTCTGCTCTCCGATTTCCCCTGGCTCGCCCGCTTCCGCGACGAGGACGCAAAGCTCGGCCTGCCCGCGCCCGGTGAAAAGCGCGTCGTCTTCATGGGCGACTCCATCACCGAGGGCTGGCATCTCGACAAGGACTTCCCCGGCAAGCCCTACATCAACCGCGGCATCAGCGGCCAGACCACCCCGCAGATGCTCCTCCGCTTCCGCCAGGACGTGATTCATCTCCAGCCCAAAGCCGTCGTCCTCCTCGCCGGAACCAACGACATCGCTGGCAACACGGGCCCCGAGACCCTCGATCAGATCGAGGACAACATCGCCTCCATGGCCGAGCTCGCCACCGCCAGCCATATCCGCGTCGTCCTCTGCTCCGTCCTCCCCGCCATCGACTACTGGTGGCAGCGCGGCATGCAGCCCGCGCCCAAAATCGACGCACTCAATGCGTGGATCAAGCAGTACGCGGCAGAAAAGCACTACGTCTACGTCGACTTCCACTCCGCAATGAAAGACGCCGACGACGGCCTGCCGAAGAACCTCAGCCCCGACGGCGTCCACCCCAACGAGGCCGGCCACGCCATCATGAATCCGCTCGTCGAAACCGGCATCCAAAAGGCACTGCGCAAGTAGCGCCGGACCGCCCGGCGCATTGCGCAACAGCCCAAATCCCCCTACAATAGAAGAATCGCAGGAAAGGTCTGTCCCAAGAGATGCCCAAGGAAAAGATTCACCCCAACTACGACGCGGTGCGTGTTCTCTGCGCCTGCGGCAACAACTTTGAGACCCGTTCGACCCACAAGGGCGACATTCACGTGGAAATCTGCTCGGCTTGCCACCCGTTCTTCACCGGCAAGCAGCGCCTGGTCGATACCGCTGGCCGCGTTGAGCGCTTCCGCCGCAAGTATGCCAAGGCGAGCGAAGCAGCCCCGGCCAAGTAGCGGCGCCGCGGCCACAGGCCGGTGTCGGCATCGGGCCTCCGCCACGGCGGAGGCCCACGTTCGTTCAGGGCGGTTTTGTAGCGTAACCAACAGTTGAGCAGCGCAGGCAAAGGTCAAGGCGGTCATCATGACCCAACGAGGCATAACGGTAAAGAAGCACTGGGATAATCCGCGCGAGCACGCCATGCCGGCCCAGGCCCGCGTGCCCGCCGAGATGCGCATCGGCGCCGTCCGCGTCGCCCCTGCCACCGTCCTCGCGCCTATGGCCGGCGTTACCGACACCGTATTCCGCCGCTTCATCCGCCACGCCAGCATCTTCACCACCGCGCCTGACACCCCGGAAACTGCGGGTGCCCCATCCATGGCGTCCGCGGCAGACGGACGACATGGGTGGGAAAGCGACCAGGCGAGCATCGACTCCGCCGTCACCAACACCCAGTCCGGCTGCGGCCTCCTCATGACGGAGTTCACCTCCGCCGACGGCCTCAGCCGCATGCGCGAGTCCAAGCGCAAGCGCTACCTCACCTTCTACGACGACGAGCACCCCATCGCCGCGCAGCTCTTCGGCTCCAACGCCGAGACCCTCGCCGATGCCGCGCGCATCGTGCAGGACACCGGCTTCGACCTCGTCGACCTCAACCTCGGCTGCCCCGCCAAGCGGGTCGTGGGCTGCAACGGCGGCTCCGGCCTCCTGCGCGATCTGCCCCGCATCGGCGCCATCTTGCACGCCGTGCGCAAGGCAGTGACAATTCCTTTCACCGTCAAGTTCCGTCTGGGCTGGAACGACACCCAGATTGTCTGCGTCGACCTCGCCCGCATGGCTGAGGCCGAAGGCCTCAACGCCGTCGCTCTTCACGCCCGCACGCGCGAACAGGGCTACACGGGCCAGGCGCGCTGGGAGTGGATCGCCGCCGTCAAGCAGGCCGTCGGCATTCCCGTCATCGGCAACGGCGACATCCGCACGCCTGAAGATGCCGCCGCCATGATTGACCAGACCAGCTGCGACGCCGTCATGATTGGCCGCGCCGCGCCGTCCAATCCCTGGATCTTCCGCCAGATTGCGCAGTACACCGCCACCGGCCGCTACGACCAGCCCACCGTCGCCGATCGCTACCACATGATCCGCGCCTACTTCCAGATGCTGCTCGATGAAACGGAAGCCGCGGCAGCCGGCGACAAACCTGGCCCCCCAGCCAGAGAGACCGCCGGCAAGATGAAGCAGTTTGCCTCCTGGTTCACACACGGAGTCCCCGGCGGGGCGAAGCTCCGCGCCTCCATCTACCAGATGCGCACCGGCGTCGAAATCCTGGCGGGGGTGGACGCCTTCTTTCAGGCGCGCCTCGCCGCAGGCGAGTCCGAGCCCGAGCCGTTTCCCGCCGAGCCAGCCGAATTCCCCGCCGACGCCCTCGTCTGTGACTAGTCCCGGCCCTTTTCGCCGCCGGTCTTCAACTGCGGTACCGTTGTGTCGCCTGAGATCGTCAGCAGCCCGCTCTTCGCGTAGGTCATCAGCTTCTCGCGCGTGTCGGTGATGTCCAGGTTGCGCATCGTCAGCTGTCCGATGCGGTCACGCGGCGAGAAGGTCGATTCACCCTTCTCCATCGTCAGCCGCTCGGGCTTGAAGGTCAGGTTCGGTGAGGTCGTGTTCAGAATCGTGTAATCGTTGCCGCGCCGCAGCTCCAGCGCCACTTCGCCCGTGATGGGCTTCGCCACCCAGCGCTGCGCGGTCTCGCGGTGCATAATCGCCTGCGGATCGAACCAGCGTCCTTGATAGAGCAGCCGTCCCAGCTTTCTGCCGTTCTCGCGGTATTGCTCAATCGTGTCCTCGTTGTGGATGCCGGTCACCAGGCGCTCATACGCGATGTAGAGCAGCGCCAGCCCCGGCGCCTCATAGATGCCGCGGCTCTTGGCCTCAATGATCCGGTTTTCGATCTGGTCGCTCATGCCGAGCCCGTGCCGCCCGCCGATGCGGTTCGCTTCCAGCATCAGTTCCACCGGGTCGGCAATCTCCACACCGTTTAGCGCCACCGGCCAGCCTTCGTCAAAGCGCACGGTGACCGCTTCCGGCTCAATCTCCACGTCCGCGCGCCAGAAGGCCTTGCCCATGATTGGCGCCACAATCTTCATGCTCGTGCTCAGGTGTTCCAGGTCTTTTGCCTCGTGCGTGGCGCCCAGAATATTCGAGTCTGTCGAATAGGCCTTCTCCGCCGACATCTTGTACGCGAAGCCCGACTTCTGCATGAAGGCCGACATCTCCGCGCGCCCGCCCAACTCGTCGATAAACGCCGCGTCAAGCCACGGCTTGTAGACCCGCAGCGCGGGGTTCACCAGCAGGCCGTAGCGGTAGAAGCGCTCAATGTCGTTGCCCTTGAAGGTGCTGCCGTCGCCCCAGATGCTTACGTCATCTTCTTTCATGGCGCTCACCAGCATCGTGCCGGTCACGGCGCGGCCAATCGGGGTGGTGTTGAAGTAGGCCACGCCGGCCGTGGTGATGTGAAATGCGCCGCTCTGCAACGCCGCCAGCCCTTCGCGCACCAGTTGCGCGCGGCAGTCAATCAACCGCGCCTTCACCGCGCCATATTCCAGCGCCTTGCGCGGAATCTCGTCATAGTCGGCTTCGTCGGGCTGCCCCAGGTTGGCGGTGTAGGCATACGGCAGCGCGCCCTTCTGCTTCATCCAGTGCAGCGCGGCGCTCGTGTCCAGCCCGCCAGAGAAAGCGATGCCGACCTTCTCACCAATCGGCAGATTTTCCAGAATATTCGACATGACGATGTAACCCCAATGAAGGAAAGATCAGAAACAACAAGTCGATGTGCGGACCATCTTCTGC
>JAJXXG010000225.1 GCA_021781255.1 Acidobacteriota bacterium | reverse complement strand
CGAGGTAGAAATCGACGGTGTCGCCTGCGGCATGATGAAGATGCTTCAGCCAGCGCCGGCGCGACTTCCACGCCGTGACCAGGGCGGCGGGCAGAAACAGGCTCCACGGGAAGATCCACACCAGATGCGCAAGCCAATACCAGATCGCCGGCATCTTGTTGTAATCGTGAGGATAGCGAAGATTGAAGAAGCGCAGCACGTGCTCGTTGATGAAGTAGAAGTAGAAAAATCCATGCACGTTGCCGATGGTCGGGTGGTTGCCTGCGGGGTGGCCCTGGTCAGGATTCGCCAGGCCGCAGAGAATGTGCCAGGGCGCCGCGATGGCCAGGAACAGCAGGAATCCCGTGACGGGCTTCAGCGCCTTCCAGCGCCGCCATTGGCCGGTAAGCAGCAGGTACGGAATCGCAGCGCCAAAGAAAAAGACCGGCGCAATCAGTCCCTTCGTGAGCAGCGCCAGAGCCACTCCGGCCCAGGCCCAATAGATGAGCAGCGGGCGGTTGTCCTCAAGGGTGACGATCAGCGCGTAAAGCGCCAGCAGAAGAAAGAACGCGAGGATCGCCTCGGGAATGATAAAGCGCGTAAAAAGAAAGCAGCCCACCGAGGTGAGCACGCCAAGACCGGCATAGAAGCCTGCGCGATCGCCCCAGGCGCGGCGCGTCCAGCGCCAGGCGATCCATGTCAGCGCCAGCATGGCCAGCGCGTTGGGCAGGTGGGTGGCAAAGGTGTTCTGGCCGAAGATGCGGTACATGCCCGCCACCACCCAGTAGGGCAGAGGCGGTTTCTCTATGTAGCGGATGCCGTTGATCTTTGATGTGATCAGGTTGCCGGTCAGCGCCATGTGCTGCGCCGCCTGCGCATGCGCGGCGTCCACGTCGTCCAGCAGCGGAGGAGAAAACAGGGCAGCAAAATAAACCGTGATGAAAATGGCTGCGAATACCAGCCATACCGTGCGCACAGAGGGCGCATGTCGAGAACGGTCGTGTGATTGAATGTCAGCTTGCATTGCGATTTTGGCTGTCTGAACCAGAATAGCAGCCGCGCGGGTTCTATATTTCAAAGAATTACGCTGAATCAGTGACTGCCTGCGCAGAGACCGGCCGCGGCGGGCGCGTTCATTTCCATAAAACCCGCATCCAATCCTCCCAGCGGCAGGGGATCGTCAATCAATGGGAGTCTCATTTGCGCCCGGACTTGGCGGCGCTTGCGTAGATAGCGCGTGCGCTGCGCGAGTCCATCAGCAGTTGCAAACGCGGGGGATGGTGCCCCATGTCGACGCGCGCGAAGGATGCTTTTCTCATGCGAATGGCGGCGCCGCCATTCCCTGTGATCAGCTGGCCCAGAAACTGAAACATGCTGGGATTATGCCCCACCACCAAAACCGCCTCGCGGTCGGCGTACTTTGCCAGAACCTTCAGGAATTCCGCATAGCTCCCATTCAGCCCCAGTGCCGGGCTGATCTCAACCTTGCCCTCGTAGCCCAGCTCCGTGCCCACCAGTTGCGCCGTTTGCAGTGACCGCTTCAATGGGCTGGCAACGATCGTGTCAATCGGCGCCTTGAGTGCGCTCAGGACGCGCGCCATCAACATGCACTGTTCCTTGCCGTCTTTGATGAGTCCGCGTTTGGCGTCGAGCACAGGATTCTCGCGGGTAGCTCCTGCATTCGCGTGACGCATGAGATAGAGAATCATGGGGATGAAAACGGCAGGGATGGAAGGATGCGCCGAACTCCTTGGAGTCTGATTTTAACAGATTTGTAACAATGAGCGGCAGCTCCTGCCTCGGGCGGCATGGCCCGCAAGCGAACACGGCTACAGGAGCCAGGCGTTGCCGTAAGGCCCCGGACCTCAATCCTTCTTCCAGAGCTCTGCGATGAGCAGGCCGCGCAGAAAACTGCGGCGGCCGCGGCGTGTGAAGCCCGCCGCGCGCAAGGCGGCAGCGAAATCGGGCACGCTGCGGACGGTCAGACCGGTAAGCAGAGCGAAACTGCGGTAGAGAAACCAGACCACAGGCCGCGCCACCCATCGGCCGAATGCTCCTTCGGGGATGGCGAACTCCGAAACGAGCCAGTAGCCCGACTGCGAAAGTGCGCCATGCAGTCTCTGGGTGAGCGCGCGGACCTCGGCCTCGGTCAGGCAATCGAGAAAGAAATGGGTCGCAATCAGGTCGCAGGGCGGGTCGGGCGCCTGCCAGGTGCGTGCATCGGCGTAATGCGCATGCACGCGCGCCGCATGCGGAGCCGCGCGGCGCTTGAGCGACTGCAGCATGGCCGCGCTGGCATCGACGGCGTCAATCTCGATGGCCGGGTTGATGCGCAGCAGTTGCGCGGTGAAGCGCCCGTCGCCGTCGCCCAGTACGATCCCGCGCCGGCAATCGCCGATCTCGCCCAGGAACGAACACCGGCAGCGCTGCAGCCAGGGGCCGAACGTGCACCACTCCATCCAGCAGTACAGCCGCGCCAGCTTATCGAAAGCGGGTGTCCGATGCGCCAGTTTTTTGGGCGCCACCGCCGGTTGTGCGGGCTCGCTCATCGGAAGATCCGGGCGAAGGGAATCAACAGGAGCGGCGTGAGCAACACAAGGTCTGCCGCTGTGCGCAGAGCAAGCGCGGAAAAACCCTTGCGGTGTTCGTTGAGCAGCGTCAGGAGCAGGGAACTTGCGCCTGCGGCCATAAGCAGCGCCGCCGGGCGCGGATGCGCTGGGGCAAACGCCGCGGCGACGCACAGGTTGAAGACCGACAGAAGCACGCTGGCAATGAGAATGGATCCTGGCCTTGCCTGTTGCGGGCGCACAGTGTCCTTCCGGTTTGAATGCATTGCCGGCTCAGCCGCGCCCGCAGACTCCCACCGCGCAATGCAACTGCAGTTGAGCCAGGCCAGCGCGGCGTAGTCGAGGACAGGAATCCAGAAGCTCCAGAGATTCGGCGCGTCAGCGGCGAGGGTGTGCGGCCTGTGCCAGGCCGGCAGTGCGCAGCCTGCGGTAAAGATGATACCCACCAGAAACTCCTTGGCCGGGAGGGATCGAGGCCGGCGGAATCGGAGCCGCCGCTTATGGGGCCGGGAGTGCACTCCGGAAAAGTAGACGAAAGCCGCCGCGGCGAGCAATGAGTCTCTCTCCCGCGCTATCGGAGGCATGAAGAGAAGGATGATGCCTGCGGCGGCGCAGGCCGCCACCGCCGCCAGCAGCAGCAGCGAGCGGCGGTGACGCCAGTGAAAGTAGTGACGCTCGCGCAAAGTGTGGCTTGCGCCTTCGCTCATGCCCGCGCGCGCGTCCAGTAAACGATCGCCAACGTAGACGCTCCAGGTGACCAGCGCCAAAAGCAGAGGCAGCCAGGCGGGTAAGTGGATATGGCCGGCCCACGCAAATGCCGGCGTCCAGACCACGGCCACCGTTGGCGCGTCGAGGCTGGCTAAATGCCATAATCCAAGCGCCCGCGGCGCGTCTACGATACGGTGTGTGCTGTCGATGCGATCCGAAACACAGGCTTGTGCCGTTAATGGGGCAGAGGGAAGCTGCACTGGCTCGATTTTAGAAGAATGCGCTGCCGCAGGTCAGCAAGTCGGCCAAACGATTGACTCGGAAAATCGTCTGGCCGACGTTGCAGTAACCTCTGCGCCGGACGCCACGCGTTCTATTTGCCAAACAGCCCTTTGAGCGACTTGATGGGATTCTGCATGTTGGATTTGTCCACGATGCCGCTGGTCGCGCTCTTGAGCATCTTGGTCACGTCGGCGTGGATTGAGGGATTCGATGCGGTGCCAGTGATGATGAGAGGAATGCCTCCGCTGTTTGACCCTGAGGAGGAATTGGATCCCATCCCAAAGATTCCGCCAACCATGTTTCCCAAAGCGGAGAGCGCGGCGATCCTGGCGGTTAGCTGAAAGTTAAGCGCCTCTGTGGGCGAGACGGTACCTTGGCCGGTTGCAGAACCGATCCTGGGCACCTCGGCGTCAATGTTGTTGAAGCTGGTGCCCTGCGGCGAGTTATTCACCTCCGCATACAGCTTTTGAATCTCGGTTCCCCCCGAGGTTCCGCTGATGGGATTGATGCCTTGGATCTTCGAGCCGAGATCGAAGCCGGTGAGTTGGCTGTTGTCGAGCTCGATTGGGCCGGCGATGGTGAGTGCATCGGCAGGCCCGCTTACCGCAAGGTTGGCGTTAATCGTGCCTCCGCTCAGACGCGAGCCGCTCGGGAGTGTGACCCCGGCCGCGGGCAGCAGTTGTTCTACCTGATCCACCGGGAGATTGGGCGCGGACAGGTGAAGGTTGACCACGGGCTCGGCGCCGTCATGACGGAAAGTTCCTGTGATGTGGGCTGCCACGCCTCCGGAGGCGATGGC
>JAJXXG010000882.1 GCA_021781255.1 Acidobacteriota bacterium | reverse complement strand
ATCTACATCGCCAACCCCGGCTACAATCGCGACCGCGGCCCCGCCTGGGTCGGCTCCGTCCGCGCGCACATCGACTTCTGAGCCTGCCCGGCCCGTCCGCAACCCTTTATTGGCACGGTCGCCTGCAAGCCGCTACTCATAAAGACTATGATGGTTCACAGTTTCCCATCTGAGGTGCACGTGGACGCTGTCGGCCAGCCGTGTGTTCTTGTGTATGACGTTGGAGGCAGCCACATCTCCGCCGCCGTCTG
This sequence comes from Acidobacteriota bacterium, assembly GCA_021781255.1. The sequence goes on along the minus strand of JAJXXG010000882.1, from coordinate 4,085 downwards.
CTTTGCCGGCGACTACCGCCTCGGCCCCGTCGTTCGAGCCCCCCACCCGGAGCAGCACTCCAGCCAGGCCTTCGTCGACCTCCTGCACACCCTCGGCCTCCGCGCCGCCTCCGGCATCCAGGGCGTCTCGGGCGCCGGCCTTGCCATGCCCGGCCCCTTCGATTACGCCACGGGCATCAGCTACATGCGCCACAAGCTGCCCTATCTCTACGGCTTCGATCTGCGCGCGGCCCTCGCCGGCCGCTTCGGCTGGCCGCCGCAGAGCGTTCGCTTCCTCAATGACGCAGCCGCCTTCCTCCTCGGCGAAGTCGGCGCTGGCGCGGCCCGCGGCATCGACCGCGCCGTCGGTATTACCCTCGGCACCGGAATCGGTTCTGCCTTCGCCTCCGCCGGCCAAATCCTGACCGCAGGCCACGGCGTCCCGCCCGGCGGCGAAATCTGGAACCTGCCCTACGAAGGCGGCATCGTGGAAGACCTGCTCTCCACCCGCGCCCTGCTGCAAAGCTACCGTCAGCGCACCGGCCTCACCCGCGAGGTCATCGACATCGCCCAAGCCGCGCCCGCTGACCCGCACGCCGCCGCCGTCTTCACGCAGTTCGGCGACAGCCTCGGCCGCGCTCTTCGCGTCCTTCTCGCCGACTTTGCTCCCCAGGTCGTCGTGCTTGGCGGCGGCATCTCGCGCTCGTCGCATCTCTTCCTGCCCGCCGCCCGGCTCGCCCTGCGCGATCTCCCGCTGGAGCTGCGCGTCTCCACCCTCGGCGAAAACGCCGCGCTGGTCGGCGCCGCCGTTGCCTGGTTCGCGGCATCCTCGGCAGCGTCCGCGCAGGCAGCTCCGGCACACACTTCAGCCCCGCTGCCCTAGGCTCGCATCCTCAACCGCATTTTCCGGGGATAAAACAAAATCGTGTTACTTGCCGCTGTCCGCAGGCTGGGCCTGCTGTTTCGGGTCCGGCGGCAGCGTATAGATCACCTCGCCCGGCCGCGCATAGTGCAGTTGCTCGCGTGCCTCATGCTCAATCGCATCCGGGTCCGACTTCAGCTTCTGGATATGGTCGTGCAGCCGCGCGTTCTCCTGCTGCAGTTGGTCAATCTCCTGCCGCAGTTGCTTGTCCTGCGTCCGCTGCTGCTGCCATGCAGACAGGCCATGCTTGCCGTTCACCACGCCCCACGCAAACAGCAGCGCCAGCCCCACGGCCACCAGCGAGCCGGCAGGACGCCATGCATGATGCGCCCACTCCACCGCCCGCTCGTGCAGGCTGGCCGGCGCTGCCTGCGCAGCGCCTTTGCCGGTTTGTGGCTTCTCGATCTGCATCCAACCCTGCTTCGCGCCTACGACAGCACAAACGCCTTGGCCGCCGCGCTCAGGGACTCCATGTCCTGCTCGCTGCGGGCTTCCGTGTAGGCACGCACCACCGGCTCGGTCCCAGACAGCCGGTAGCAAACCCACGATCCGTCTTCCAGCACCAGCTTCAGCCCGTCCGTGCGCACCACGCTCGACACCTTGCGGCCGCTCAGCTCCGCCGGGTCCAGCTTCAACTTCTCAGTGAACGCGGCCTTGCGCTCCGGGGTCAAGCGGAAGTTCTCCCGAACCGGATAGAAGGAACCAACCTTGGCAAACAACTCCCGCAGTTGCACGCCCAGGCTCTTGCCGCGCGTGGCCACCATCTCCGCCACCAGCAGCCCGGCAATCACGCCATCCTTCTCCGGCACGTGCCCGCGAATCGTCAGGCCAGCCGACTCCTCGCCACCGATGGCGATCTTATCGGCAAGAATCAGTTCGCCAATATATTTAAAGCCCACCGGTGTCTCGTACAGCGGCACCTTGTGGTGCTCCGCCAGCGCATTGATCAGGTTCGTCGTCGCCACGCTCTTGGCCACGCCGTTCTTCCATCCGCGCGTCTCCACCAGATAGTCGAACAGCAGCGCGATAATGTAGTTCGGCTGGATGAACGTGCCGTCTTCGTCCACAATGCCAAAGCGATCCGCATCGCCGTCGGTCGCAATGCCGATCTTCGCGCCAATCTCCTTCATCTTTGCCCGCGCGTCTGCCAACAGGTGGTCATCCGGCTCCGGTGCGTGCCCGCCAAACAGTACGTCGCGATAGTCATGCACCGTGTCCACGGTGACTCCGGCGTCGCGCAGCAGGTCGGTGCTGTAGCCGCGTCCCGCGCCCCAGAACGGGTCATACACCACCTTGATGCCCGACTTGGCAATGGCCTTCAGGTCCACCAGCTCCGCCAGCCGCTTCAGAAACGCGGGCTTCACGTCCGCCGTCTCAAAGCCGTCTGCAAACGGGCTCGGAATCCCGCCACCGCCCGAGGCATCCAGGGCCGCAATCGCCGACTCAATCTTCCGCGTCACCTCCGGCAGCGCCGGAGCGCCGTCGTGCGTGGAAAACTTGATGCCGTTGTACTCCGGCGGATTGTGCGACGCCGTAAAGTTGATTGCGCCCGACGTCTTCAGCTCCCGCACAGCGTAGGCAATCGCCGGCGTCGGCGCCGCCTCTGATATCACAATCGGCTTTATCCCCGCCGCCGCCAGCACTCGCGACGCCTCCGCCACAAAGCTCTCGCCCAGAAACCGCGGATCGCGCCCCACCAGCACCCGATGGGGCTCAGGCTGCGTCTTCACATACGCGGCAATCCCCGCCACCGCTCGCCGGATGTTCGCCACCGTGAACTCATCGGCAACAATCGCCCTCCAACCAGACGTCCCAAACTTGATCGCTGTGCTCATCTCTTCTTCTCTCCTGCCTCCGGCATCACCGGCTCCAAAGTCCATACTGCATGACGGCAGCGGCCTCGGCAAGCACTCCCTTTTCATTGCCCTGCTTCATGCGCAAACCAGCCCGGCCACCCCGCTCGCAAAAAAATTTCTTACGCGAAATCTGAACCGCTCATACACTGTCCAGAGAGAGGTGTCATGTCCACCACCCTGCCAGCCCGCATCGTGCTCACCACCGCCGCCAATCATGAGGAAGCCAATCGCATCGGCCACGCGCTGGTGGATGAGCGGCTGGCCGCCTGCGCCACCATCATTCCCGCCGTCAGCTCCATTTACCGCTGGGAAGGCAAGGTCACCTCGGCTCCCGAGGTTCTCATCGTCCTCAAGACCACCCTTGACCAGATCCCCGCGCTCGAATCCCGGCTCCACGCCCTCCACTCCTACCTCACTCCGGAGTTTCTGGTCCTGCCCATCGAATCCGGCAGCCGCGCCTATCTCGACTGGCTCCTATCCAGCCTCCGCGAAGCCTGATCCCTCCCCCGGCAGCGCCGCCCGCCCTTTCCAGCAGGGCCATCTGGTATTCTGGGCATATTAGTAGTGATGCGCTTGTTAATGATTGCCCTCCTTCTGTCGCTTGGGGCCCTGCTGGTTGCTGTAGCAGGCGTGGCGCGTCACATCTGGGCTCATCGTTCACACGTGCGCAGCACTCCCGCGCCCGATCCCGAGCTCACTCTTGGGCCACATGAAGAAACAGATTTCGAATCATAGCCTTAAGGATGCATGCGTGAGTCAGAAGTTCTTCATCTAGCCCCTCGGCACGCAATTTGTGCCGTCATAACCCATAGTTGCATCTACATATCGGTGCAGTTTTTCGGTTGAAAGGACCTTGGTATCCGTGAGTAATTCCGCTTCTGAATTGGCCAGCGCAAATTCCGTGATCGATATCTCCATCGCGCACAGTCCCGACTCTGATGACGCCTTCATGTTCTATGGCCTGGCCACCAACAAGGTCCGTGTGCCCGGCTATCGCTTCTCCCATACCCTGTGCGACATCGAAACCCTCAACCGGCGGGCGCAGGATGAAGCTTTCTACGATGTAACGGCGGTCAGCTTCCACGCCTACCCCTACATCCAGCAGAACTACGCCCTGATGGGCTGCGGCGGCAGCGTCGGCGAGGGCTACGGCCCCATGGTCGTCTCCAGCCGTCCCCTCACCCATGCCGACCTCGGCCGCATTAAGATCGCCGTCCCCGGCACCCTCACCACGGCCTATCTCGCGCTCAAGATCTTCAACCCGGAGCTCGAAACCGAGACCGTGCCCTTCGATCAGATCATCCCCGAGATCCTTGCCGGCAAGTATG
>JAJXXG010000495.1 GCA_021781255.1 Acidobacteriota bacterium | reverse complement strand
GTTTAAGAATCGTCCGTCGTTGATCTGCACAACATCGTAGACCTGCTTGATGCGGGCAGTGTGGTGCAGCAGCGATTCAAAGTCTGCAAGCTTCCAGTCAGTCGTTTTCCACACCAGTTGGCCTTCCGCGGCACCTGCTGCACCAGCGGCTAATCCAAGCGCCGTTGCGCCAGACAGAAACGACCTGCGATTGATGACATTCATCGGGATCCTCCTTGGGGATTTGTAGGTGGATTGGCATCGTCTTCCTGCTTCGGTGCAATGCCGAGATTTTCAAGAAAACGGAACTTGGGCTCCTCGCAGCGCCTTCGGAAAGCCGCCGATCGCGCCCTCCAGAACAGGAATAGCGCCAGAACAGAGGTGATAATGCCAATCAGAACAGCAATCATGGCATAGTCTCCATCGCCGAGCTTGCAGCGGGCTGTGCTGGGGCCGGAGCTTTTGGATCGCCTTCGTAGAGCGATCGCATGTAGATCGTGACCGCCTGGATCTCCTGAGGCGTAAGTAATGGCCACGAAGGCATGGCGCTGCCCGGCACACCGTTCCGAATGACCCGCTCTGTACCATCGAACGAGACAAGCATCTGGTGGAAGTTAGCCGGGCTGGGTGCATAGGAGGAAGCATCGGGTCCGTTTCCGTCGCCTCGGGCTCCGTGGCAGCGTACACAATGTGCCACAAATACGCGTTCCCCGGCAGCACGCAGCACCGGCTCAGGAGCGTACATCTCTGCGGCCGGAAGATCAGGAGTATGGCTCAGCGTAAGCACGTAGGCTGCAACCGCGCGAAGCTGGTCATTTGGCAACTCGCTCCACGCTGGCATTGAGCTGCCGGCAACGCCAGCCTGCATGGCGCGCCACTCGGCATCCGGCGTCAGTCTGAAATCCACCAGGCTCAGTGCAACAGGCCGCAGGGCTCTTCCGCCGGGCGAGCCTCCGCGTCCATCGGTTCCGTGGCATCCTGAGCAGTTGGCCATGTAGACGGCACGTCCAGCTGCGGTATTCCCTACCGCTAACTCGACATGCGGCATCGGAAGCGCGGCACTGGTCTGGTTGGCAGTGCTCGCAGCAGAGGCCTCCCCCGCTGCTCGCCCCAGCGTGTTGAGATAGGCCACCAGCGCGCGCGCGTCTTCGGTGGGGCGATCCGGAAACCCATCAAAGAGCCATCGGTACGAAGGCATCATGGAGTCCGGCACTGTGTAGCGCGGATCGTACAGATGCACCAGTTGCCAGTCGCGTGGCCGCTTACCCGCTTCGCGAGCAAGGTCGGGACCAATGCGCCGGGTGCCCCACATCTGGGGATACTGTTCCTGCGTCTCCCATGCCTGTGTGGGAGCGCCGAAGCGCCACTCGTCAGCGGGTGTAAAGCGCACCTGTTCGGTGTGGCAATAGGCGCAGCCATTGCGCGCATAGATCTGCTGCCCGCGCTGCTCCTGCTCCGTGAGTGCTAGATTAGCGCCCGGCGGCGTGGTTTGCTGGATCAGCCGGTGCAGCTTGATGGCCGGAAGCACGCCTAGCGCCAGGAAAGATACGACAAAGAAAGCTAGGCCTGCTCCAAAGGTTGCGCCATAGGCCGTGCCGATCCAGTGATCCGTGGTCTGGTCCTCTGCGTTGTGCACGTGCGGATGTTCGAGTGTGCCCGTCTGCTGGGTATGGGCGACGGGTTCTCCTACGAAGAAGCTCACCGAATACAGAACAAAGCTGACCAGCAGCAGGCCGCCATCCACGCTACGAAAGATCCAGTAGGGAATGGATGCGCGGACAGAGTCGATCCAGGGTAGATGTTCGCGCCACATGCTGGCCTGCACCAGGCCCGCGCCCGTAAGATCCACCACCATCAGAGCAAGACCGATGACCGCCAGCCAGTAGGACCATGCCAGCACGCGCCGGCTCTGTCGGGCTCCCGGTACTGACTGCCAGATATGCGCCAGGGCTCCCATAGCGGCAAACGAGGCAAACCCGATCATGGCGAGATGCGAGTGGCCAATGACCCAATCTGTAAAGTGGATAAAGCTGTTGAAGGCCATCACGGCCTGTACCGAGCCTTGAATGCTGACAACTAGATACAGCACAACGCTCGTCCAGATGAAACGCAATGGAATGTCGCGTACGAGCGAGTCATCCTTTGCCAGCGCAATGGAAAGCAGCAGGTTGGTGACCACAAGAATGACATCGATGCCCTGGTAGATCGATGCCACCTCCGACGCGTGCTGCGCGCTCATGGGGAGTGCGGAGTACACGTAGTGATGAATCCCATTCAGCGGATAGACCAGAAAAAGAAGCCAGAAACCGATCATCGAGTAGAAGTGGCTGTAGATCGGTTTTCGTGTAACTGCGGGAATCACAAAGTAAGCAATCGCGGTTGCAAAAGGCGTAACGAAGATGCCCACGGCATCATGAATCCACAGGCCGCTGAAGGCCGCTCCCATGGCGCCCGGCAGAAGATGCGGCAGCACATTGCCGACCGGATAGGCAAGCGTTGTGAACGTGATTCCGCCCAGCAGATACCATCCCGCCACATAGAGTTCCGATACGCCGCATCTCCAGAAGGGAATGCCAAACTGCACCAGCAACAGAACCAGCGCAGCTTCAATTACGGCTGCAATGCCCAGGGGGAACTCGGCCCACTCCAGAGGTTGGCTTGAACCTGCCAGCACCAGCGTCCATCCGCCCAGCACGGCCACCACATTCCACACCCAGAACATCAGCCATCCAAGCCGAATGCTGGTCACGGAACGCCGCGTGAGCCGGGGTACCGCATAGTACAGAAATGCAATGAAGGCATTTCCCAGCCAGGCATACAGAATGCCCTGGGTATGGTCATAACGCAGGCGGCCCCAGGTTTGCCACGCATGGCTGCCGAGCAGTTCAGGCGCATGAAATTTGAGCGAGACCAGCAGCCCGAAGATGCCGGAAAGAAACAGCCCGCTGAATGCGGCATACGTATGGGCGCGGATCAGCGAGGAGGTCTCTGTGCTCTGCGATGCTCTCATGCCGCGCTGCTCCTCGCGCTTTGCAGACAGCGCTGGCCGTGCGGGGTCGCCGCATTACCACGAAAGTGCGGATCGATCCAACGAACAACTACCAGGGAAATCACCAGTCCTGCCAGCAGCAGGATCACGAGAAACAACGACTGCAGGAGGAGCCGTCTGCGCGCACGGGCAGGATGTCTCTGTGCCGGGGTATCAGATTCGACGGATGGGTGCATGGCCATTGCGATTGCATTCCACGGACTCGACATAGCTTCAGCCGCGGCGCAGTAGGCTGTCCAGCGAATCTTTTTAATGGTCAATAAGTTTTAAGAATGTCGATGCACCCTCGCCGAAGAACCACATAAGCGATTATCCGAGCTCTGGAGCCGGCATCCAGCCTGGTCGGGATCCGTGCTGCTTCTCAATTTAGCCCAAGCCGAAAGAGAAGGCGAAGCATGGGCCGTCAGCGTCCAAATTCTTTGAGGCGTCGTAAAACGATTTGGACGGCAAGCTGTCCGCGCGAGGCGTGAGTCCTTCAAAAGCGTGAAATTGCACGAAATATAAGTCAATAAGTGGCGATCCATTTGCACAGGACAACCGGCAGGCCATCACTGAACGATACGCATGTCAGATGAAGCACTGTTATGAATCACCTGAATGAGCGGACTCAGAAGTCAGGATGCGCCTCGGGAGCGTTGAAGATGATCAAACATATTAAGCTATACGCTGTCCTCGCATTTGCCCTGATCTGTTCTTCCTTGGCGGGACATGGACTTACCACAACCAAGTTCACGCTCAGCAGCCTGAGCCCCACGCAGGTGGTGGCCGGCAGCGGCAACTTTGTTCTCACCCTGACAGGAACGCAATTCAAACGTGGGATGCAGGTTGCGTTCGGATCTGTGATGCTATCTCCCAGTTATCTGGACTCCAAAGTCATACGAGCTACGGTGCCGTCCAGTGCCATCACCAACTCGGGCCCCGTCAACGTCTATGTGGTCAAGTTGGATAACCAGCCGGGAGAATCCAACGCTCTCAGCTTCCTGGTGACGAATCCCATACCATCGATATCGCAGCTCATGCCGTCCAGTGTCACTGTTGTTGTTTCTGGCACACAACACCCCATGCTCACCATCGTTGGCTCACGCTTTGTAGAGGGCGCGACGGTAAGTGTAAAAGACATCCCGGTCTCGCCCAAGTCAGTCCAGCCCGAGGCGATTATGGTGAATCTGCCTTCGGAATATCTTAAGGAAGCTGGAACGCTGCCTATCAGCGTGACGAACCCAGCCCCGGGAGGCGGCACCTCGAATGTAATCGACCTAGTTGTGCGCGGACGGGCAACCACATCCTGGAGCACCGTGGCCAACAACAAGA
>JAJXXG010000862.1 GCA_021781255.1 Acidobacteriota bacterium | reverse complement strand
GTCGTCAAACTGCTTCTGAATTGCCGCGACCTGCACAGCGGCTTTGCGATACTCGGGGTGCCTGACACCAAACGTCGATTTGACCTCAGCCAGGTGTTCCTTTGCCTGAACTAGCTGATTATTGAGTTGGGCAAGGGATTGGCCCTGCGGGGAGATCTCTGCTGCTGCAAGCGAGCTCGATTGGATCGAATTCCACATGGCTTCTTTCGCCACTCGATCTGTCTGCGCATTGGTATATTCCGTGTTGAGCTGCAGAAGCCTGGCTGACAAAATGTCTGTCTTCTGTTCCGGATTAATGACGTCCAGATCCTTCTCAAATTGAGCAAGGGCCAATCCCGATTTCTCCATCTTGGCCTTCAACTCGTCCAGTTGCTTCCCCATGAAAGAAGCCATACTTGTCGACGACTGAATCCGAAGGTTGTAGGTATTGGCCAGATACGAGTTCGCGACCGCATTGGCCACTTTTGCTGCCAGTTCAGGATTCGGCGAGCGGTACGTGATCAGTAGCAAGTATGTATTCGGTGGGCGAGTTACCGAAAGGCCGGGAAGACCAACGGGAGCTTCGGATAAAGGCTGCGTTTGTTGCGGGGATTGGGTATTTTGCGAGCTCGTGTTTGCCAGCAGATACTGCTCGTCGACGGGGCGCAGCACTGCGTCCGATTGAATAAGCTTCATCTGTGTGGCAAGGAAGATATCCGGATTCGGCCCTTGGGAGTTGTGACTCGCTCCCTGTCCCACAACATCGGTTGGCGCCTGCAGGTCAACTTCGATGGTCGCAGTCGATTCATAAATTGGTTTCAAGCGTGAAGAAATAATGAATGTGATTAACACACAAGACGCCACAAAGGCGACGATCTTCCATGCGTGCCGCCGTAGAATCCAGAGATAGTGCGAGAGCGGGACAGAAGGCGCCTCTGGCGGAAATTCCTGCAAAGGTGGCAGTATTCCATACCGTCCCGGGTCCGCCAGCTGATAGGGGGTCCCGGGAGGAGCATCCGCCAACAACTTCGCTTGCTTAGGCATAAATGAATTCCGTTTCCTTAGTGGTACAGGTAGAGAAGGGTAGTGCCGAGAGTCACGCCAACAAGGGCCATACCAGCAAGGACAGCGTGCGTGGTCCGTCGGCCGCCATCTTCTGGGACATACAGTATGTCATTCGCCATCAACGGCACATCCGGTGATTTTCGATCCATGATCTTTTTCAATTGGATCGGGATCGTGCTCTTTCCGCCGCTACCGCCTTCCGTGCGATAGACGTAAGCCGTACGTTGGGAATATCGTTCTAACCCGTGCGAAAGAGCCATAATCTTAAGGACACTGCTCTCGGACCCATCCGTAATTTCAAATGCTCCGGGGCTCTTCACGTTCCCTACCACATATATGCGCCCGGCTTCCGGCACACGTACGACATCTCCGCCCTGCAGGGTTGGGTTCAGAGAGAGATCGATGCCATCGAACAAGCCCTTTACGGGGATACGCTGCACCATCGTCGACATTTTTCCATCAGCCCCCGTTTGATCACGGCTTACGAGAATCTCTTGTCCTGCATCTTGGCTGAGCCCACCCGCCCTCGTAATGGCATCTAAAAGTGTGACGACGCCCGTGTCTTGAAAGGTGACCGGCGTCTTAACCGAGCCAACGACGCTGATCGGGCGGCTCTGATATTCGGCGACAGAAACCGTGACGATAGGATCCACGAGAATTTGTTCGTTGATAAGCTCAGTTGTGATCGCCTTCTCAAGCTCCTCGGGGTAAAGTCCGGCAGCCTGGATGTGCTTGGTCAGCATTGGCAGGCGGATGGTGCCATCTGAATCAACTCGAACCGTCCGCGTCAGTTCCGGCGAGTCGTAGACGGTGATTCCGAGCAGGTCATAGCTTCCGATGCGGGCGATAGGAAGATTCGCCGAAGCATTCAGCGTTGTTGCTCCTGCTCCAACGCTACTCGCGCCAGGCGTACCCGGTTGAGTTTGCGCGCAGAGCATGCTTGCCGTAAGGATGGGAATCAGTGCTAATGCCAAATACTTCATAAGGGAGCCTTCGTGGTTGGGCCTGAGCTCATTTTACGCGCGACCCGACCTTGCCATCTCGGTCAGTTTTTCCGTTGCCTTTCCGAGGAGGCAAGTCGCTCCGCAAGAGCTTCCACCTTGCGGTCGAGCTGATTGATGCGGGAACGGAATTCTTCGAGATGAGCTCCGGACCCGCCGTCGCGGGAGGTGGGATTCAACAGTGCCCGCATCGCGTCGCGCGTCATATCCGATACGCTTCGAGCGCCCATTACAGAGCATAGCTGCCGAAGGGCCGAATACTCCTCTTCGGAAAGCCTGACACTGATCATCCGCGATTTGGGTTTGAACACGGTCATATGCGCCTCAATATAGGAAGGATTGATCGGGGGAGAGGTTACGGCGCGATGCAACGAATTATTTACTTGTTTCTATAGGTGAGGCTCTAATTATTCAGTTGATTCCGTTTGAAGGCAGGCTTCGCCCCCGTCGGTCCCATGTCATGACCGCTGTGGAAAATCATTGTCGAGTTTCTGACCAAGGCGAAAATGGAAGGACAACAATGCGCGAAAGAGACTTCGCCGAGTGGCTACAGCTTAGCAAGTCTCCGTGATGTAGTGCAAGACAAATGTGGTACGCCTACAGATTATTAGATTTTATTAACTAATTATTTACCTAAGCGGAGCGGGCAAGAGTGTCTGATCTTGTCAGACACAACATGCTTCAGCACTTCGTTCCGATCGGTGAGTGAATCGTTCAAGCAGATACAAAGCGCCAGATTAGTTTCATAACACTACGTGGAGTTGAAAAGAAGCATAGGGAAGCAGCGGTCGAATCTGGGACGGCGCTAACTCCCGTCGAATGTCAATAACTCTGAGGCGCTCGGAGATTACTTGGATTACAGGCTGGCAAGCGCTGCAGCGCGGCCATTACGCGCGCGTCTCACATGTGGAAACAGCCGCGTGTGCGGCCATCAGCACTACACCGCGTAGTAGAAAATGATCTGGTGCAGCGGGCATTGCATGCTACGCTGCAGGTGCGTCAACGGGCATTGCGCATGTCTGGAACGCGTCTTCCATCGCTCTCTGTTTTTCAAGCCCAAATCGGTTGCACATCCGGTTGCACACTCGGTCGCGCGCATGCCTGAAATGAATCAAAAATAGTGCAAAAAGGCAGAGTGTGTCACTCGTTAAATTATTGAATATAAAAGAAATCGCGTTCTATTTCCCAGTTTTCAAGACCGCCGGTATCAACCACTCACCCATCCCTCCGCGGTGGGCTAAAAGGTTTTCCTCACTGGTGGTGTACAGCACAGCGATTTGGATTCGCCAAGTTCGGAGGGTAGCGGTTTCTGCCGACTTCTGAAGTGGATGATTGTTTGAACATGGATCCGTCCTATCAGAGTTCAGCCAGCTATGGGTCCGGAGTGTTACAACATGAGTGCATGGTAAAGCGCACGCCCAAAGGAACAGATCCGCAGCCCGGTCAGCCTATCAGCCTGAAGACGCTGGGTGAGTATCTGGATCTGTCTCCGGCAACCATCTCGCTGGTTCTGAATAATGCGCCGGGGGTGCGGTCGATTCCCCAGGAGACGCGAGATAGGGTGATGAAAGCCGCGGCCAAGTTTGATTACCGGCCGAGCTTTTATGCACGATCGTTGCGCACGCGGCAATCCTTTACTGTTGGCGTGCTTGTCCCCGAGCTGAGCGACCACTATTCCTCACAGGTACTGGCAGGGGTAGAGGAGTTGCTGATCGAGGAGGGATATTTTTATCTGACTGCCAGCCATCGTCGCAAGCCCGATCTCATCGAGGAGTATCCCCGGCTCCTGATGGATCGCTCGGTTGAGGGATTCATTCTCATCGATACGGTTCTTCAGCAGAGCATAAGCCTGCCTGTTGTGGTGGTAGCGGGCCACAAGAAGGTGGAAGGTGTTACGAACGTGGCGCTCGATCAGCGCAGGGCAGCGGAGCTTATCCTGCGCCATTTGCACCAGCTTGGCCACCGGAAGATTGCTTTCATGCGCGGCGGCAGCCATAGCTCAGACGCGGATGATCGATGGAAATGCCTGATGGCAGTTGCCCATGAGATGAAGCTTGTTGTTCCACCGGAACTAACTGTGCAACTCCAGCTGCGAGTGTCAACACCAGAGCTGGGCTATGAGCCAGCGGTTGAGCTATTGCAGCGCGGCGTGGATTTCACGGCGATAGTCTGCTACAACGATATCTCTGCGATTGGCGCGATTCGTGCGTTTATGGACTATGGCTTGAGTGTTCCGCAAGACATCTCCGTTGTCGGCTTTGATGATATTCAGAGCGCGGTGTTTCACAACCCAAGATCGG
>JAJXXG010000546.1 GCA_021781255.1 Acidobacteriota bacterium | reverse complement strand
GGTTCCTCGCGCTGGAGCAGAGCTTCCACGGCCGCACCTTCGGCTCCGTTTCCACCACCTATAAGGCCAAGTATCGCGAGCCCTTCGGCCCCGTCGTTCCCGGCGTGGATTTTGCGCGCTTCAACGACATTGCCGATCTGCGCGCCAAGTTCTCCAACGAGGTCTGCGCCATTCTCGTTGAGGCCATCCAGGGCGAGGGCGGCATCCGTCCGCTTACGCAGGAGTTTCTTGCGGAGGCGCGCGCGCTGGCCAACTCCACCGGCGCGCTGCTCATCATCGATGAGATTCAGGCCGGTCTGGGTCGCACTGGCAAGTGGTGCGCCTATCAGCACTACGGCGTGCAGCCGGACGTCACCACGCTCGCCAAGCCTCTCGCCGGAGGCCTTCCGCTCGGCGCGATTCTCTGCACGGAAGAGGTGGCGCGCTGCATCCATTCCGGCATGCACGGCACAACGTTTGGCGGCGGGCCTCTGGCCTGCGCTGTGGCCAATGCCGTCATCGACACCATTGACAAAGACCAACTGCTCGCCAACATCACTGAGGTTGGCGACTACTTCCAGCAGCAGCTGCGCAACCTTGCCTCGCGCCACGAGGCCATCATCGACGTGCGCGGCAAAGGCCTCATGCTCGCTGCCGAACTCGACTCCGCCGACCTGGCCAAGCTCACGGTTGCGGAGATGCTGAAACGGCGCATCCTGATTAACTGCACCAGCGACACGGTCCTGCGCTTCCTGCCGCCGTACATCCTCAAGCGCGCTCATGTGGACACCGCCATTCAGGCGCTGGACGAGATATTCACCGAACATACCGCTCATGCAGCAGCGCCCCCCGCAGGAGGACAGAATCGTGGCTAGCAGAACTACCGTTGAACGCCGGGAACCCGAAGTTCCCGTGTACAAAGACCCAGACATTCTCGCCGCTGCCACGCGCCTGGCCGGCGAAGATCTCTGCTCCATCTCGGACCTTTCCAGTTCCGAGGTGCGCGCCATCCTCAAGCTCGGCCACGACGTCAAGCGCAATCCGCGCGAGTATCGTCACGCGCTCGATGCTAAGCAGATGGTCCTCATGTTTGAGAAGGCGAGCCTGCGTACGCGGCTAAGCTTTGAGGCGGGCATCAACACCATGGGTGGCAACGCCATCTTTGTTGACCAGACCAACTCGCCCCTCGGCGAGCGCGAAGCCATCGCCGATGTCTCGCGCAACGTCGAGCGCTGGGTCGATGTCATCGTCTTGCGCACCTATGCGCATGACACCATTACGGAGATGGCGGCCAACTCGCGCGTCCCGGTCATCAACGCGCTCTCTGACTTTGAGCATCCCTGCCAGGCCCTTGCGGATTTCATGACTCTCCAGGAGCACTTCGGATCGGTAACCGGCCTTAACTTCACCTACGTTGGCGATGGCAACAATGTTTGCCACTCGCTGATGTTGACCGGCGCGCAGCTCGGCGCCAACATTACAGTGGCAACGCCGCGCGGCTACTCGCCGGACATCGAGATCGTCACCATCGCGCGCGACATCGCGCAGGCCAACGGCTGCGAGCTCCGCCTGCTGCAGGACCCGCAGGCCGCCGTGGAAAATGCCGATGCGGTTTACACGGACGTTTGCGTCAGCATGGGCTTCGAGCATGAGTCCACCAAGCGCGCGCCCATCTTCCGCCCCTTCCAGGTCAACGAGGCGCTCATGCAGAAGGCAGCTTCGCACGCTGTCTTCATGCACTGCCTGCCCGCGCGCCGCAACGATGAAGTCACCGACGCTGTGCTCGACGGGCCGCAGTCCATCGTCTTTGATCAGGCGGAGAATCGCATGCATGCGCAGAAGGCATTGCTGCTGTTGCTGCTTGGAGGCCTCTCCAACACGCCGAGCTTCCGTCGCGAGCACGGGCTTGCCTGACTGCATGCGTAGCACACAAGTTTTGTAAATAGAGATTGCGCAGACAAAGAACCCTGCAGCAACCACAAATCGGGGGAATCATGACCTACAGTGAGGCTGTCCAGTGAAGATGTGGTCCGGCCGCTTTCGCGAGCCACTCGATGCGGAATTTGAACAATGGCAGCGGTCCATCGTCTTTGACTGGCGCCTTCTCGATCAGGAGGTAGCAGCAAGCAAGGCGCATGCCTCAGCGCTGGCAGCCGCAGGCGTCCTCACCTCTGCCGAGCTCGCCGACCTGCGCACTGCTCTGGACTCCATCGCCACCGCACACGCTTCCGACTCCGGCAAGGCCACCGTCCGCGATCATCCCTCGGCGGAGGACATTCATCACTTCGTCGAGCTGTCTCTCGTTGAGCGCATCGGAGCGCTCGGCCTCAAGCTTCACACCGGCCGCAGCCGCAATGAGCAGATCGCAACCGATCTTCGCCTTTATGTGCGCGGCCAGATCGAACTCGTCGTCACGTCGCTACTCGCATGGGCAAAAGCTCTCGTTGATCAGGCCCGCAGCGCCGGCGATGCCGTTATGCCCAGCTACACGCACCTGCAGCGCGCAGAGCCTGTACTGGTTGCGCACTGGATGCTGGCTTATGTGGAGATGATTCTTCGCGACGCCTCGCGCCTGCGCGACTGTGCCGCCCGGCTTAACTTCTGCCCGCTCGGCTCGGGCGCAGTCGCCGGAGCAACCCTCGCGCTCGATCGCACCATCGCCGCGCGCGAACTCAACTTCACTGCGCCCACACCCAACTCCATGGATGCCACCAGCGACCGCGACTTCATCCTGGAGTACCTGCAGGCGCTCACCTTCGTCGGTATTCACCTCAGCCGCTTCGCGGAAGAGATCACCCTTTTTGCCACCGCGGAATTTGGATTTGTGGCTCTGCCGGAGGCCTTCTCCACCGGCTCCAGCGCCATGCCGCAAAAGAAGAATCCCGATCTTACAGAACTGATTCGAGCTAAGGTCGGGCGCATTCACGGCGCTGCTGAGGCCGTCACGCTGCAGATCAAGGGCCTGCCCCTGGCCTACAATAAAGACATGCAGGAAACGCAGGAGCCGGCCTTCCAGGTGGATTTTGTGCCGCAGATGCTTTCGCTTGTGGCGCGCTTCACGGCCGCACTTCAATTCAACTTCACTCGCATGTCTGCGGCTGCGCAATCCGGTTATCTCAATGCCATGGCAGCCGCCACCTACCTGGTGCACAAGGGTGTGCCCTTCCGCAAAGCGCACGAGAAGATTGGCAACGCCGTCCGCTACGCGCTGGAGAAGGGCGTGGAGCTCAACGAACTTACGCTGGAAGAGCTGCGCCAGTTTGGCGACGAATTTGCCGAGGACTTCTTTCCGGCCATCACGCTCACCGCGACTCTGGACTGCCACGATGTCATCGGCGGAACCGCTCGTCACCGTGTCCAGCAGGCGCTTGCCGCCGTCAGCGAGCGCATCGCAGCGTTTTCTCAGGAGGCCCTCCATGCTGGTGCGTAAGGCCCGGCTCCAGGACGCTTCCAACGTCTACGACCTCGTCAACTCGCTCTCCGGCGATGGAACGCTGTTGAAGCGCGCATTCGCTGAGATCTGTGAAAACATTCGCGACTTCACCGTTGCGGTGTCCGACGTTGGTGTCTTTCTCGGCTGCGGTGCGTTGCACTTCTACGGCCCGCATCTGTGTGAGGTCCGCTCCATCGTCGTCAAGCCGGAAGCCAAAGGCCAGGGCGCCGGCGGCCGCATCCTTGGCGCTCTTCTGGAAGAAGCCGAGGAACACGGCATTCAGTCCGTTTGCCTCTTCACGCGTATTCCCGACTTCTTTTTCAAGTTCGGTTTTCGCACCGTGGAAGACAAGGCCGACCTGCCCGACAAGATATTCAAGGACTGCCAGAACTGCCCGCGCCTGCATCGTTGCGACGAAGTCGCGATGGTTCGTGGCCGCATTCCGCGCATCTCCATCCTGGGACCGCGCAATGAGGCGGAGCAGCTTGTGCGCCTCGCCGGTTAACTTCCCTTCCTAAGCATCGCCGCTGCAACCACGGCCTGTCCGTAACTAAGGCCACCGTCGCCGGGGCTCACGCGGCGATGCTGAAATACCTGAAATCCCGCCGCCTCCAGTCCCTCGCGCAACTGCCGCGCCAGCCTGCGGTTATGCATGCAGCCGCCACTCAGCGCTACTCGCGCAATGCCTGTCTCAGCGCGTGCGCGCAGCGCGGCCTCCACAAATCCAGCAGCAACACCCGCATGAAAACGCGCCGCAATGCGCTCACGCTTTACCCCCGCGCGCAGATCCTCCAGCAGCGCGCGCCACAGTGGAGCCACCTGCATGCGCATCGGCTCCTGCAGCGTCCAGTTCCCTGCCGCAAACTCCATCGCATAGCCGGCACCATCCGGCTCATCCATGGTCAGGCCCTCCAGTTCAATCGCCGCCTGCGCTTCGTAGTCCACCGCGTGCCGTTGAAGAACCACTGCGGCAACCGCGTCAAACAGCCTGCCACAGCTTGATGTCATCGGCGTATTCACGCCACGCTCCATCATGCGCATTAGCACGCGCACATCCTGCTCGCTGGCGCCGAACAGTCGGCATACCGCCGTATCCGTTCCGCATATTTCCGCGGCGTGCAGATGGCCGAACGCCATCCGCCACGGTTCGCGAATCGCGGCTTCCCCGCCTGGCATCGGCACATACTCCAGGTGCGCAAACCGCTCAAAATCCGCGTAAGTACACACCAGCACCTCGCCGCCCCAGATGCATCCATCCGTGCCATACCCAGTACCATCCAGCGCCAGCCCGAGGAACGGTTCCTCCGCCGCATGCTCGCCCATGCATCCCGCCACGTGCGCATGATGGTGCTGCACGGCCAGCAGCCGCAGTCCCCGTTCCCTTGACCACTCCCTGGCCCACTGGGTTGACAGGTAGCCCGGGTGCATATCGTGCACCACAACTTCCGGCTCCACTTCAAACGTGCGCATCAGGTGTTCCAGCGATTCGCGAAAGAACTCCAGCCCGGTCCAGTTCTCCAAGTCCCCCAGGTGCTGGCTCTGATACGCATGTCGGCCCCTCGCCAGCGCAAACACATTCTTCAGGTGGCCGCCCACCGCCAGCAGCGCGGGGGTTTCCACCGGCAGTTCCACGCCCAGTGGGACGTAGCCGCGCGCTCGCCGAATCAACTGAGGCGCCCCATCCACCACGGCTTGCACGGAGTCATCGCATCGCTGCAAAATCTCGCGGTCATGCATCACGAACACGTCTGCAATCGCGCCCAGCCTTGCTCGTGCCTCTTCATTGTCAATCGCAATCGGCTCTTCACTGCGGTTCGCCGACGTCATCACCAGCGCCTGCACGCGCTCATCTGCAAACAGAAGATGCTGAAGCGGCGCATACGGCAGATACACGCCCAGCCAAGGCACTCCAGGAGCCACCGACGGCGCAATGCCGTTCCCGCTTCGCCCCCGCGCCAGCACAATCGGCCGCGCCGGTGCTTGCAACAGGGCTTCTTCTTCCACCAGCAGATCACAGAACTGCCGCACCGAATGCAGGTCCCGCACCATCACGGCCAGCGGCTTGCCGTAGCGATTCTTCCGCTTCCGTAACTGCTTCACAGCGTCTTCGTTCGTCGCGTCCACGCTCAGGTGAAATCCGCCGATGCCCTTGATCGCCACCACCTCGCC
The DNA here is from genome assembly GCA_021781255.1 of Acidobacteriota bacterium. Next base: position 12,002 of record JAJXXG010000546.1, on the reverse strand, counting down.
AGCCAGCAGCCGTTCGATGGCTGCTGTAACCGGGTCTGCCGCCGCAATCTCCGTTCCATCCGGAGCCTCCAGCCAAACGCGCGGCCCGCACGCCCAGCATGCATTGGGCTGCGCATGAAAGCGCCGATCCCGCGGATCGTCATACTCGCGCTGGCACTCCGCGCACATCCTGAAGCGTGCCATGGAGGTCTGCGGCCGGTCATAGGGAATCCTGCGCGCAATCGTGAAGCGCGGCCCGCAGTTCGTGCAGTTCAAAAACGGGTAGCGATAGCGCCTGTCCTTCGGATCCAGCAACTCACGCAGGCAGTCCGTACAGGTGGCGGCATCGGCCGGAATTCCAGTGCTCACCTGCCCATCCGTGCGGCTCGTAACGATCCGAAACTCCGCAGCGCCTGTTGCTTCTGCGTCCACCACGTCCACTGCGTCCAGCCGCGCGAGGGGAGGCGCCTCACTGCGCAGCCGCTTCAGGAATGCATCCACGTTCCGGGCCGCGCCCTCCACCTCTATCGTCACGCCACCCGTATCGTTCCCGATAAATCCTGCCAGGCCCTCTTCGGTTGCAATCCGGTACACAAAGGGCCGAAAGCCAACGCCCTGTACAACACCGCGCACCAGCACTCTGCGGCGCACCGCAGCCTCGCTGACCTCTTCCCTATTCGTGCGTACAGCTTCGCTCACCTTCGTCTGCCTGCCTCGCAGTCCAGCATAGCGCATGCGTTTCTTCAGCTACAGCTGCATGCCCCGCGCAAAAGCCGCATAATCAACGGCAGTATTAGTCTTCCGGAGATGCGCGCATGATTTCCGCCCCGTACAAGCTCACACATCGCGCCGTGCTGACTCTGCTCCTGCTGCCGCTCGCGCCGGCTCCTGCGCAGGCGCCGCTTTTGCCGGAATCCGTCATTCTCCACAACATCGACGCCGCCGTTCTCAACCGCGTCACTCACGTCGCAGGCTTTACTCTGCACGAGCACTACAGGGTCTACCGCGGCGCCGACCAGTCTCATCCCGCCGCCGAGATGCTCGTCGCCACCACCTACCGCAAAGACTCCGGCAAAACCTACGCCGTTCTCTCTTTCAGCGGCTCTACGCTTATCCGCAAGTTCGGGCTTCAGCCGTTGCTGGAAAACGAGCAGTCCATCAACCTGCCGGGTAACGTCGCCCAGTCCTGGTTTACTACCGCCAACTACGCCATGAAGCTCCGGCCAGGCGGCATCCAGCACATCAACGGCCGCGCCTGCTGGGCGCTGGACATCGTCCCCAAACGCAAGGCAACCAACATGATTCAGGGAACCCTCTGGGTGGATGCCGGTGACTTTCAGATCGCGCGGATCGACGGCGTCGCATCGCGCAATCCCTCCATCTGGTCAGGAACCACTCACATGATGCGCGATTACACCAACGTCAGCGGCTATGCCATGGCCACGCACGCCCGCGCTGAGTCCAAAAGCTTCCTCGTCGGCCGCACCGTCGTCACCATCGACTACGGCGACTACAGGTTACAGACAACGCCGTAGGCCGCCCCGGTCACGCGCATTTCCGTGATTCATCGCACCCCGCTCCCCCGCCTTCTGCTCTATACTGGGCTGCGTGACACCCTTTTTCGCCGATTGGAGATTGGACGCCGCACTGGGCTCATGCCTGTTGCTCGGCCTGCGTCATGGCTTCGACTATGACCATCTTGCCGCCATCTCTGACATTACCGCTGTGCAGCGCAACTGGTGGAGCGGCATGCGTTTAGGGATGACCTACGCGCTGGGCCACGCCTTCACTGTCGCCGCGCTCGGCGTCTCCGTCCTGCAGTTGCATCTCGGCCTTCCCGAGGGCATTGACCACTGGACTGAGCGGATCATCGGCCTGACCCTCATCCTGCTCGGCCTTGGCGTGGTCGCCGGCATCCTCCGCAAGGACGCCCACGGACACAGCCATGGCCGCATTGAGAGCCGCCTGGCCATTGCCATCAACGGCATCCTCTGGCTTGGCTGGCGTTTACGCCGTCTGCACAACCCCAACGCGCCCCGCCCCCAGCGCTTCCAGTGGATGTACAACGGTAAGTCGGTCTTTCTGATCGGCGTGCTCCACGGCGTGGGAGCCGAAACGCCCAGCCAGCTTGCGCTCTTCTTCCTTACCGCCAACCTCGGCGGAACCTCGCGCGGCATGTTGGGGCTCACTGCCTTCGCCATCGGCCTGGTAGCCATGAACGCCCTGATGACTGCCTCGATGGGCGGAGCATTCAAGGCCAGCGGCCAGCATCCGCTCTTCTATCACGCCATTGCATGGACTGGCGCCGTTTACAGCTGTGGCATCGGACTTATCTTCCTGCTTGGCATCTCGGACCGGCTGCCCTCGCTCGGCTGAACTGCCGTTGCGTCGGCTCTTGCGCGCAGCTTTCTCCCATGCGCCTGGGCTCCTGCCCGCACGGTTCCGTTTTCATACTAGATTCATTGCATTTGCGGTCCATCTGCCGTAACGTGGTTGCACTTACACAGGCCCGTGACAGCAGTCACGGACCAAAGGTTTCACTGCACTCCAAACTTAGCGTAGAGAACGCGTGGAGATCGGTAGCGCAAACGCTCTGCGCACGAAATCAGTCTTCGGGAGGAATCGTGCCAGTATTCACACCACCACCCCTACCCAGCGACGACAAGAGATGGAAGATCGTGAACGGCACCATGCGCAAAAATGGTTTCGCCCGACACGCGCTCATTGAGACGCTTCACACCGTACAGTCTTCCTTCGGCTATCTCGACGACGACGCTATTCGTTTCGTGGCTCTGTCTCTGCGTGTCCCGCTCAGCCAGGCCTATGGAGTTGTAACCTTCTACCACTACTTCAGCCTCAAGCCCCCCGGCAAGCACACCCTCACCATCTGTGCCGGCACAGCCTGCTACATCAAGGGCGCGGATAAGCTGCTGGCTGAGTCGGAATTGAAGCTCGGTGTGGCTCAGGGGCAGACCACCCCCGATGGCAAGGTCAGCCTGATGACTGCCCGCTGCGTCGGCGCCTGCAGCCGTGCTCCGGTCGTCCTCTGCGATGGCCAGGTTTCTGGCGAGATGTCGAGGGAGCACTTAATCGAGCAGCTGGAAAGGTGGACGGTGGAATGAACCTAGAAGAACTTGAACTCATAGCGAGAAGCGTTCGCCAGGAAAATGCTGTATATGACTACGAGGTGAACGTCTGCATGGATCTGGCCTGCGCCAGCCAGGGCGCGGAGCAGTTGCGTGAAGCGCTCATCGCTACCGGTGACGCCTCTGACAAGAAGGTCCTTGTTCGCCGCACCGGCTGCATGGGCCCCTGCTCCTCAGGCCCGCTGGTGCGCGTCGATCCCGACGAGATCCTTTACAGCCACGTGAAGGAAAGCCACGCGGAAGCCATCATCCAAAGCCTGGGCAGCGAGCCCGTCCCCGAGTTGCAATGCGACCTGAACGAGCACTTCGACAAGCAGGTCCGTGTGGTGCTGGAAAACGCTGGCTACATTGACCCCGAGAAGATTGACGACTACATAGCGCGCGACGGATACAAGGCGCTTATGACCGCACTGATGGAGATGACACCCTACGGTGTTGTCCATCGCATCACGGAGAGCGGCCTGCGCGGGCGCGGCGGCGGCGGCTATCCCACAGGGCTCAAGTGGGGAACGGTGGCCAAGGCCGGCGGGGATACCAAGTACGTTGTCTGCAACGGCGACGAGGGCGACCCCGGCGCATTCATGGATCGTTCCGTGATGGAAGGCGATCCCCATCGCGTCATTGAAGGCATGGCCATCGCAGGCTATGCCGTGGGCGCGAGCAAGGGCTTCATCTACGTCCGCGCGGAGTATCCCGTGGCTGTCTCTCGCCTCACCACTGCCATCCGCGAGGCGCGACGCCGTGGTCTGCTGGGCAATAACCTTTGCGGCACCACGTTTAATTTCGATGTGGAGATCCGCCTGGGCGCCGGAGCCTTTGTATGCGGTGAGGAAACTGCGCTGATTGCCTCCATCGAGGGCAAGCGAGGCACGCCCAAACCGCGACCTCCCTATCCGGCCGTCAATGGCCTCTGGGGCAAGCCCACCCTCATCAACAACGTGGAGACCTTCGCCAACATCCCGCCCATCGTGCGCAACGGAGGCAAGTGGTTCGCCAGCATGGGTTCGGAAAGAAGCAAGGGAACCAAGGTCTTTGCGCTTACTGGAAAGATAACCAACACCGGCCTGGTTGAAGTCCCCATGGGCATCAAGCTGCGCGAGATCATCGAGGTCATCGGCGGCGGCGTACCCGGAGGACACACCTTCAAGGCGGTGCAGACCGGTGGCCCATCGGGCGGCTGCATCCCCGCGGAGATGCTCGACCTGGGCGTCAGTTACGATGCCCTGCTCAACGTCGGGTCCATCATGGGCTCCGGCGGCATGATCGTCATGGACGACACCTCCTGCATGGTCAATGTGGCTCGCTTCTTCGTGGAATTCTGCATGACCGAGTCCTGCGGCAAATGCATTCCCTGCCGCGCGGGCACGGCGCAGATGTACAGGCTCCTCAGCCGCATCTGCGAGGGCTCCGCTACCATGGACGACCTCAGCCTGCTTGAGGATCTCTGCGGCACAGTCAAGGAGACCAGCCTCTGCGGACTCGGCATGACGGCGCCCAATCCTGTCCTGAGCACGCTCAAGTACTTCCGGAACGAGTACATCGAGCACATCGTGCACAAGCGCTGTCCTGCAGGTGTATGTAACATCCAGGCGCCCGTGGAGGTGCTCGCATGAGTGAGAATGTAGAAGTCAAAACACTAGTCATCGATGGTCACGAAGTGAGCGCCCGGCGCGGCCAGACCATTCTTGAAGTGGCCCGCGAAAACAATATCGACATCCCCACCCTCTGCCACCTTGACGGCCTCAGCGACGTTGGCGCGTGCCGCATGTGCCTGGTTGAGATTGCCGGCAATAACAAGCTGTTGCCTGCCTGCGTGGCCACCGTGTCGGAAGGCATGCAGGTCACTACCAGCTCGGAGCGCCTGCAAAAGCATCGCCGCACCATCCTCGAACTGCTCTTCGCCGAGCGCAATCATGTATGCTCGGTCTGCGTGGCCAACGGTCATTGCGAGTTGCAGTCTCTCGCACAGGACCAGGGCCTCACGCACGTGCGTTTACCGTATCGCAACCCGGACCTTCACGTGGACGCCTCGCATGAGCGTTTCACACTCGATCACAACCGATGCATCCTCTGCACTCGCTGCGTGCGTGTCTGCGCTGAGATTGAGGGTGCGCACGTGTGGGATGTGATGGGGCGCGGCATCAACAGTATGGTCATCACCGATCTGCACGAAGATTGGGGAAGCTCCAGTTGCACGCGTTGCGGCAAGTGCGTGCAGGTCTGCCCCACGGGAGCCCTCTTCGACAAGAGCAAGATCGGCACCTCGCATCCCAAATACCCTGATTTTCTGCCTTATCTGAACCTCATGAGGGAGGCCCAATGAGCAAACTGAAACTCGCAACGGTCTGGCTCGACGGATGTTCCGGCTGCCATATGTCCTTCCTCGATATGGATGAGCGTCTTCTCGCTCTCGCTGAGCACGTCGAGGTCGTTTACAGCCCCATCGTGGACACCAAGGAGTTCCCGGACGAGGTTGATATCGCCCTCGTGGAAGGCGCCGTCGCTTCGGTGGATGACGAGAAGAAGATCCGCAAGATCCGCGCGCACACCAAGCTCCTCGTCGCCATGGGCGACTGCGCCGTGACCGGCAATGTGCCTTCCATGCGCAACCCTCTCGGCCCTGAGGCTATCCTCGACCGTGCCTACATCGAAAACGTCAGCGCCCAGCCGCAGATTCCCTGCGTCGTCGTGCCGCAGTTGTTGCGCATCGTCCGTCCCATCCACGAGTTCGTCCACGTCGATGTCTTCCTGCCCGGCTGTCCGCCCTCGGCAGACACCTTCCACACCGCCCTCACGGCGCTTGTCACCGGGCAACCGCTGGACATTCCAGCCCTCACACGTTTCGGAGCCTGACCCATGAGCCAGACCATCACCATCGATCCGGTAACCCGCCTGGAAGGACACGGCAAAATCACTATCCAGCTCAACGCGCAGGGCGAGGTGCAGGACGCGCACTTCCACGTCACGCAAGTCCGTGGCTTTGAGCGCTTCTCGGAGGGACGTCCCTTCTATGAGATGCCCAGCCTCATGGCGCGCATCTGCGGCATCTGCCCGGTCTCGCATCTCATCGCCTCGGCCAAGGCCTGCGAGGCCATCATGTCCGTCCGGATTCCGCATACCGCCGCGCAGTTGCGGCGCATGCTCAACCTGGCGCAGATGGTGCAGTCCCATGCACTCAGCTTTTTCTATCTTTCCTCACCCGATCTTCTGCTCGGCATGGACGCTGATCCCAAGGTGCGTCATATCTTCGGCGTCGTGGAGGCCCGGCCTGAGTTGGGCCGCGCCGGTGTGGCTCTGCGCCGCTTTGGTCAGCACATCATTGAGTTGCTCGGCGACAAGCGCATCCATCCGGGATGGGTAATTCCCGGCGGCGTCACTGAGCCTCTAACACCCGCCAAGCGCGACGAGATCCTCGGCATGATCCCCGAGGCTTATGCCAACATCAAGCTCGCGCTCAGCTGGTACAAGCAGATCGCCGACTCGTTCAAGCCCGAGGTCGAGGTCTTCGCCAACTTCCCGTCGCTCTTCCTCGGGCTCATCAATGAAGACGAGTCCGTCGAATTTACAGACGGCGCTCTGCGCCTCATCAGCGCCACCGGCAACATCCTTGCAGACGGCATCACCGCCCAGGAGTTTACACAGGTCATCGGAGAGGCTGTCGAGCCCTACAGCTACACCAAGTTTGCCTACTACAAGCCGCTCGGCTATCCCGATGGCAGTTATCGTGTCGGCCCGCTCGCACGCCTCAACATAGCGAAATCCATGGGTACGCCGCTCGCGGACGCAGAACTCGTCGAGTTCAAGCAACTCGCCAGCGGTCCCGTGCAGGGCTCGTTCTACTACCACCATGCGCGGCTCATCGACATTCTCTATGGCATCGAGAAGATCGAGCAGATTCTCAGCGATCCGCTCATCCTCGACAAGCACGTCCGCGCCACCGCAGGCGTCAACCGGCTTGAGGGTGCAGGCCAGGCCGAGGCGCCCCGGGGCACGCTCATGCACAATTACAAAGTGGACGAGAACGGCAAAATCACCTGGGCCAATCTCGTCATCGCCACCGGACAGAACAACAACGCCATGAATCGTGGCGTCCTGCAGGCCGCCCGGCATTACATCAAGGACGGCAAGTTCAGTGAGGGCATCCTGAATCGTGTCGAGGCCGTGGTCCGTACCTTCGATCCGTGCCTTAGCTGCTCGACACACGCTCTGGGCCAGATGCCACTTCACCTCTCACTTGTCTCAGCAGATGGAAAGGTAATCGATCAGGCTATCCGCTGAGTTCAAGGCCAATCATGACCACTCCTCCCAATCGATGCCTCATCCTCGCCTGCGGGAATACGCTGCGTGAGGATGATGGCGTCGGACCATGGCTTGCCGACTGGGCGCAGGAGCACTTCGGCAATCAGCCGGAAATTCGTGTCCTCAGCCGCCACCAGTGGACGCCCGATCTCGTCGAGGATATCGCCGCCGTGCAGTCCGTTCTTTTTATCGACTGTACCATTGACTCGGCCCCGGGCCAGGTCATCCTCGCTCCTGTTGAGCCGGCCTCCGCCATGCCGCGCATGCTTACGCATCATCTCAACGCGTCGGACCTGCTCGCACTTTCGCGCGACCTATACGGAAGCCAGCCCCGCCATGCCAGACTGCTGTCTGTCGGAGCTGCCTCGCTTCATATCCACGAAGGCCTCAGCGATGTCGTCACCGCCTCGCTGCCAAAGGCAATATCCTGCATTGAGACTACCCTGCAATCCTGGCTGCAGGGCTGCTGACCTGCTCAAAAGAAAGGCGGCCGCATCCTTTGGATGCAGCCGCCTCGCTTGATTCTGCTCTCGTTTTAGAACGCAGCCACCGTCTGCCGCAGGCTGTACGAGCTTAGCGTCTTGATGTAGTTGCCGCGGTCAAAGGGAGATACATCCGGCACCGACCTACGACTCAGGCATCCCCGCGTCTCCCACAGCGACGCATACTCACGCTTCTCCAGCCAGTAGCGCATATCGCTCAGTACGCGGCCGATATGCTCGATCCCGTGAATGTGCAGTGCCGAAGCCATCATAGTCATGCTTGCGCCAGCCATGATGCACTTCAGTACGTCGTCGGCCGAGTGCACTCCGCCCGTGATGGCCACGTCCAGGTTTGTATGGCCGTACAGAATCGCCGCCCAGTGCAGCCTTGGCAACAACTCGGATGGCGTTGAGAAGTGCAGCGTCGGTCTCACCTCCAGCGTCTCGATGTCGAAGTCCGGCTGGTAGAAGCGGTTGAACAGAACCACTCCGCGCGCACCCGCCACCTCAAGCCTCGCCACCAGGTGCGGTAGGCTGGTAAAGGACTGCGACAACTTCACTGCCACCGGCACCTTTACCGCGCGACACACGCTCTGCACCAGTTCCAGCAGTTGCACCTCCAGCTCGGCCGAAGTCTGGCTGCTGTTGGTTGCAAGGGCATAGGTGTTCAGCTCAATCGCATCCGCACCAGCATCTTCCATCTCCTTTGCAAAGCGCACCCATCCACCCGGCGTCGCTCCATTCAAACTGGCCAGAATCGGGATGTTCACCGCTTCTTTGGCACGCCGCAGATGTTCGAGGTACACCTCGTGCGTCATCCGGTAGTCGCGCATCTCCGGCAAGAAATGCAATGCCTCGGCAAATGAGTCCGTTCCGCGTGCAAGGTCCTCGTCCAGAGCTTGTGACTCCAGCATCAGCTGCTCTTCAAACAGGGAGGTCAGCACAATCGCCGCAGCTCCGCTGTCCTCCATGCGGCGAATGTTGTCCAGCGACTCCGACAACGGCGTCGACGACACCACGATCGGTCCGCCCAGCTTCAGGCCAAGATACTGCGTTGAAAAGTCAATCATTCTGTTCCTCCGGCGGCCACCGCCGCCAGTTTCTCTTCCGGCTTCTCTTCCGGCGCAATGTGCGGCGTCTCGCCACGGCCCGGCATCGCCGCGCGCGCGGAGTACACCCGCCACTGGCGTTCCACATCATCCTGCGCTTCCTTCAGCAGCTCCGCCGCCAGCTCCGGATTCCCACGCGCCAGCATCGTATAGCGTGCTTCGCGATACGCATACTCCTTCAGCCGGATGGATGGCGCCTTCGAATCCAACTGGAAGGGATTCTTGCCCTGTTCGCGCAGGGCCGGGTTATAGCGCATCAGCGGCCAGTAGCCGGACTGCACCGCCAGCTTCTGCTGCTCCAGCCCATGCACCAGGTCATACCCATGCGCAATACAACTTGCATACGCGATGATGATCGACGGTCCGTCATGCGCCTCGGCCTCCTGGAAGGCCTTCACCACATGGCTGTCATTGCCGCCCAGCGCCACCTGCGCCACGTACACATGTCCGTAGCTCACCATCTCCATGGCCAGATCCTTGCGGCTGTTGCGCTTGCCGCTCGCCGCAAACTTGGCCACCGCGCCGCGCGGGGTTGCCTTGGACGCCTGGCCGCCGGTATTCGAATACACCTCCGTATCCATCACCAGCACATTCACGTTCTTGCCGGAGCCCAGCACGTGATCCAGTCCGCCGAAGCCGATGTCGAATGCCCATCCATCGCCGCCCAGGATCCACACGCTCTTCCGTACCAGCGCAGCGGCAATCGCCAGCAGGTTTCGCGCATCCGAGGAGTCGATCCCAGCCAGCTTCTCCTTCAGTACCTGCACGCGCTCCCGCTGCGCATTGATCTCGGTCTCGGTCTTCTGCGGAGCGTCCAGCAAACTGCTCACCAGTTCGCCGCCCAGCGCAGGAGCCAGCCTTGTCAGCAGCGTCTCGGCGAAGATCTTCTGCTGGTCCAGCGCTGTCCGCATGCCAAAGCCAAATTCAGCATTGTCCTCGAACAGAGAGTTCGCCCATGTGGGCCCGCGGCCCTGCGCATTCTTGCTGTAAGGCGTCGTTGGCAGGTTTCCGCCGTAGATCGACGAGCAGCCCGTCGCGTTGGCGATGTAGAGACGGTCGCCAAACAGTTGCGTCAGCAGCTTGATGTATGGCGTCTCGCCGCAGCCCGAGCACGCGCCGGAGAACTCAAACAGCGGCTGCAGCAGTTGCAGGTCCTTCACCTGGCCATGCGACAACCGGTTGCGATCCACCTCCGGCAAGCCAAGGAAGAACTCCCAGTTCTCACGCTCCGCCTCGCGCAGCGGAGCCTGCGGCGTCATGTTGATCGCCTTCCTGCTCGCGTCGCTCTTGTTCTTCACGGGGCACACTTCCACGCACACGCCGCAGCCCGTGCAGTCCTCTGGCGCCACCTGAAGCGTATAACGGTCCTGCTCCATCCCGCGCCACTTCGGCTTTGCCCACTGGAAGGTCGCCGGCGCCTGGTCAGCAAACTCCGGCGCATACACCTTGGAGCGAATCACCGCATGCGGGCACACCATCACACACTTGCCGCACTGGATGCACAGGTCCTTGTCCCACACCGGAATAAACTGCGCAATATTCCGCTTCTCCCACTGCGCCGTCGCGGTTGGAAACGCGCCGCCCGCCGGAATCGCGCTCACAGGCAGTTTGTCTCCCTGCCCCGCCGCAATCTGGCCCAGCACGTCATGCACAAACTTCGGCGCCTTGTCGCTGATGGCCGGAATCAGGTCGAACTCCGACGTAGCCGCGTCCGGCAGTTGCACCTTCTCCAGGTGCGCAAGCGCCGCATCCACGGCTGCATAGTTCTTCTGCACCACAGCCTCGCCGCGCTTGCCATACGTCTTCTGGATAGCCTTCTTGATCTGCGCAATCGCCTCTTCGCGCGGCAGTACGCCGCTGATCGCAAAGAAGCATGTCTGCATGATCGTATTGATGCGCGTGCCCATTCCCGCATCGCGCGCCACCGTGTAGCCGTCGATTACATAGAACTCAATCTTTTTGCGCAGCATCTCCTGCTGCACGCTCTTCGGCAGCTTGTCCCATACCTCGCTCGCGGAATAAGGCGAGTTCAGCAGGAACACCGCGCCCGGCATTGCCGCCTCCAGCACATTCATCTTTTCGAGGAAGCTGAAGTTATGGCACGCTACAAAGCTCGCCTGCGTAATCAGGTACGTCGAGTGAATCGGCTTCGGCCCAAAGCGCAGATGCGATGTTGTCATCGAGCCCGATTTCTTCGAGTCGTAGACAAAGTAGCCCTGCGCATAGTTCGGCGTCTCTGTGCCGATAATCTTGATCGAGTTCTTGTTCGCGCCGACCGTGCCATCCGAGCCCAGCCCGTAAAAAAGCGCACGCACCGTCTGCGGATCCTCCGTTGAGAACGACGGATCGTAGCTAAGGCTCGTGTGCGTTACATCGTCATCAATGCCGATCGTGAAGTGCTTTTTCGGAGCGGCCTTGGCCAGCTCGTCATAGATGCCCTTCACCATCGCAGGAGTGAACTCCTTGGACGACAGCCCATAGCGACCGCCAGTCACCACTGGCTTCTTTGCAAAGGGAAGATCCGCCTCGTGCTCTGCCAGCGCCGTCACAACGTCCTGGTAAAGCGGCTCGCCTACAGCGCCGGGCTCCTTCGTGCGATCCAGCACGGCAATCTGCTTCACAGTAGCCGGCAGCGCCTTCAACAACGCTTCCGTGTCCAGCGGACGATACAGCCGCACCTTCAACAGTCCAAGTTTCTCGCCCTGGCGGTTCAGCGCCTCTACCGCCTCCTCCGCAGCCTCCGCACCGGAGCCCATCATCACAATCACACGCTCGGCGTCCTCAGCGCCCACATAGTCAAACAGGCGATACGCGCGCCCGGTCAGCCTGGCCAGCCGATCCATCACGCTCTGCACAATGCCCGGAACGGCAGCATAGTATAGGTTGCACGCCTCGCGTGCCTGGAAGAACACATCCGGATTCTGCGCCGTTCCGCGAATGATCGGCCTGTCCGGACTGAGCGCATTCTGGCGATACTCCAGGATGAG